>JAFGID010000153.1 GCA_016929735.1 Ignavibacteriales bacterium
GAAGTTTTGTAGGATTCTGCAATATCCGTAATAGAACAGTAAAGTGGAATATAAATTGAAGTTGCTACATTATCAAAAGCAAACCAAACAACACCCCCGACTTCATCGGGTAACCAATTTCTTGATTGTGTAATTGTTGCATACATTGTAAAAGGAACTGCTATTGTTCTTTCACCTCGCCAGCCCCAACCTCCATTAATTCGATGAAGTTTTCTTTCATCGTATGTCATAAATGGGCTTGCCATTGACGAAATAACTGTTTTACCAGAATCATCTGTAACAGTTAAGTTTTTGCACATATCATAATCAGTTCCTTCGTAATAATCCTGAAAAATTGAAATCAACTTTTCTAATGTTACAAGAGTATCTGGTTTAACAGAAAAAGGATAATTCTCACTTTCAGCATTAAGTTTTAGTGAAGGTGCAACCAAATCAAACACACGCCATTCTCTCCGACGGCATGCAATTGAATTTCTATCTGCATAAGCATAACAGAATTCAAATTCAGATTCATTTGGATTCCACCAACCACTATCTTGAGCGACTTGGAAAACATTTTCAGATGCCATAAAATAGTCAGGATTGGATAAATCAATTTTTCTGATTCTACTTAAATTTGCATTTACAGAAATATGTCCGTCTGGTACTCGCTGTGCAACCCAGATTGAACCCGTATTTCCTTTTCCTGGTCCCAAAATTTCTAAATGCCATACCTCATTTTTGTCGGCAATAGTTAGACACTCACCTGAATCAATATATCCATATTTCTTTGTCAATTCACCTGCAAGTTTAATTGCATCTCTCGCAGTGGTTGTTCGTTCCATCATCAATCTGACTAATTGAGTGCAATCAATTAATCCTTTACTCGATTTTAATTTGCTCCTTCCACCGAATGTTGATTCTCCAATTGCTAATTGACGGTCATTCATACAAGGGTAGGGGGTATTAATATAACCATAAGTAAATTTCACTTGAGGTATTTCACCAATTGGCAAGAAATCATAAGATGTCATTGCAGTATTATTATTGTTAGTTCTTTTTGTCATAGTCGCAAATTCATCTTCATTGTGAAATTCTGAAGGCATAATATTAAAAGCTCCCTCAGTTCTACGGCTGTCGCAAGTATGAGATGTAATTACAGAACCATCGTAAGTTGCATCCTTGCCAAGGGTTATTGTTGTGCAGCTGTATAATTCATCAATTTCATAATCTGAATTATCTGTTTGAATTTTATTTTGAGAAAAAACGAAATGATTAAATAAAAAAAATGATAAAAAATTCGTTATAACAAAGATTTTAATTTTCATATTTCACCGAATTAATAATTAATATACGAAAGCCCTAGCAAAATGCTTTGGGCTTTCTAATTATGGGAGGTCAAAAATCATTTATGATTTTACTAATTCCATTCCTTTTTTTACTGCTTCTTCATTTAAAGGAAGAAGATGATGATATCTCTCTGGCAATACTTTCTTTAATCCAGCAATAATATTATCAAATTTAATTATTGGCTTAATTTTAAGAAATGCACCAAGCATAATCATATTTAGAATCTTTGTGTTCTTCATCTTGGCAGCTTCATTACTTGCTTCAAGTTTATAAATTTTTATGTCGGTTCGTGTTGGTGGTTTAATTATATTCGTGCTATCATATAATAAAACACCACCCGGCTTAACTGAATGCTCAAATTTATCTAATGAAGGTTGATTGAGAACAATAGCTGTATCAAATTCAGCAATAATTGGTGAACTGATTTTCTCATCGCTAATAATAGTGATGCAATTAGCTGTTCCACCCCTCATCTCAGGTCCATAAGAAGGCATCCAACTTACTTCCTTATTTTCTGTTATTCCGGAATAACACAGAATTTGTCCCATGGACAAGACACCTTGTCCGCCAAACCCAGCAATGATAATTTCTTCTAACATATTAATTTTCCTCCTTGCTTGGTACTTTAATATCGCCTAATGGATAAAATGGAAGCATATTTTCAACTAACCATTTATTTGAATCAATAGGTGTCATCTTCCAGTTGGAAGGGCAGTTGGAAACAACCTCTATAAAACATGTCCCTTTATTGAGTCTTTGGTATTCAAAACCTTTCTTTATTGCTGCTTTTGTCTTTCGGACATTTGCAGGTGTATGAACTGATTGTCTTGTAACATAATATGTACCTGGCAGATGTGCCACTAACTCAGTCATTTTGATTGGATATCCCATTTTTTTAACATCTCTACCAAATGGTGTCGTAGTTGATTTCATATTTTCTAATGTAGTAGGAGCCATTTGTCCACCAGTCATTCCATATATACCATTATTGATGAAAATAATTAATATATTTTCACCTCTATTGCAGGTATGTAACGTCTCGCCAGTTCCGATTGCTGCTAAATCACCATCACCTTGGTAACTGAAGACTAATTTTTCAGGAAGTACTCTTTTAATTCCTGTTGCTACTGCACTTGCTCTTCCGTGCGGTGCTTCTTGCATATCAATGTCAAGGTAATTATACGCAATAACTGAGCATCCAACAGGTGCAACACCAACCACTTCGCTCTGAATATTAAGTTCATCAATTACTTCGCATAATATTTTATGTGTTGTTGAATGTCCGCATCCGGGACAGTAGTGCATCGCTACGTCAAGCAAAGTTTTTGGTTTTTTATAAACTAAATTCTCTGCTACTTGCATTGTATCGCTCATGCTTTACCTCCTAAAAATTTTTCTTCAAACGCTTTGAATACTTCTTCTGGAGTAGGTATCATCCCACCCATTCTTCCATAGAATTCAACTGGAGCTTTTCCAAGTACACCTAACTTAACATCCTCGAGCATTTGCCCGGCATTCATCTCAACATCAAAAAATCCTTTTACTTTAGTTGCATATTTTGCATACGCTTCGTATGGGAATGGATAAACCGTAATTGGTCTGATTAATCCAACTTTTATTCCTTTTGCTTTAGCAAGTTGAGCTGCTTTTGTACAAATACGTGCTGTCAAACCAAATGCTGTGAATATATAATCTGCACCGTCACAATCAATAGTTTCGACCCTTACTTCATTCTTTTCAATTTCTCGATATTTTGCCTGTAAATGTTCATTGTGTTTTT
The DNA here is from genome assembly GCA_016929735.1 of Ignavibacteriales bacterium. Lineage (GTDB taxonomy): Bacteria > Bacteroidota > Ignavibacteria > Ignavibacteriales > Melioribacteraceae > JAFGPR01. Next base: position 3,110 of record JAFGID010000153.1, read on the forward strand.
CCATAGGTTCAGGTTGTAAGTTTAAAGAAGTCATAATATTTCTTTCTCTTGTAGGTGGTTTACCAACAGTAGCCCATCTTGGAATTTCTTTACTTCTTGGAATTTGGTCAAATAGTTCAACTTTTTCCATCATTTGTCCAAGAACACCATCTGTAAGAATCATAACAGGATTTCGATATTTAAATGCTAAATCAAATCCTAATTTGACAAAATCAACCATTTCCTGAATTGAAGCGGGAGCTAAAACAATCAATTTATAGTCACCATGACCACCCCCCTTAGTTGCTTGTAAATAATCACTTTGTCCCGGTTGAATGGTTCCAAGACCCGGTCCACCTCTAACAACATTTGCTAACAAACATGGAATCTCTGAACAAGCGATGTAAGATAATCCTTCTTGCATCAAACTAATTCCCGGACTTGAGGAAGAAGTCATGACCTTTTTTCCTGTGCCACCTGCACCATAAATCATGTTTATTGCAGCGATCTCGCTCTCAGCTTGAAGAATCACCATTCCTGTTCGTTTCTCAGCGTGGTTTGCGAGATATTCGAGCACTTCTGATTGAGGTGTAATCGGGTAGCCAAAATAAGCATCAGCTCCAGCCCTAATAGCAGCTTCGGCTAGTGCTTCGTTTCCTTTCATTAATTTTAATTCACCCATATATTATAACCTTTTAATTTTAAAAATTATTTATTTAATTTTTCGCGATAAACCGTAATTGCACCATCGGGACAAATAGTAGCACAGTTTGTGCATCCTGTACACTCATCATTTACTTTTATCACATATAAATATCCCTTTTGGTTTACCTTATTGCCAGCTGCGAGTGTTTTTGAAGGGCATACTTCTACACATAGATGACATCCTTTGCATACATCTATATCAATAATTACATCTCCTTTTACTTTTGCCATATATTTCTCCTAAAATTTATTAATTAAAAACCTAATTATTGAATTATTTTTGATTTTCATTATTTGATTTATCTTAAAGATAGGACTATTTTTTTCTGAATTTGACAATTGGATGTTCTTTTAATTGAATTATAAATAGATAACTAAAAAATTGCCATTTCAAAATAACAATTAAATTGATTTTAAGCAAAAGAAAAATAGGAAAAATTCAACTATGTATTAGAAGGCTTTGAAAAACTAGGTTTCTGTCATACTGAAACCCGATTTAGAGACTGTGTAAAAATTCGCATTTTTATTAGCCCACGATTTAAATCGTGGGCTAAATGCAGATAAAATCCA
>JAFGID010000154.1 GCA_016929735.1 Ignavibacteriales bacterium
AACGTTCGTGTTTGTGGGAAGTGCAAGGCGGTATAATTTGGAGCGGAGCGACTCACCGCCGTGGCATTTGGGAGAATAAATTTTGGTACCGCTATTTAGCATCAGTTTAGCAAAATTTATAAACCCCACAAACACTGTTAGCGGATGTACGGGCAATTTGGTCAATTTTTTGTATTTAAAAATTATTGTTGCAATATAGTCTATTTAAAATATTCTCCATTTCTTCATCTAAAACCTAAATAAGTCTTTGCTGTTGTAGTTCCATGCTTTCAACAAATATTCTTGGTTTTTGATATAAAGAATCTCTTTGTATAACAGCTTTGATTATTACATCTTGTCCATAAAAATCATCATAATCCTTTGTCGTCTTTCCTTCTGGCGGCAGTGCAACAAGTGTTATGTATTTTCTGTTTTTAATTTTTAGTTTTACATTCATTGAGTCGCCACGACTACATTGCATTCCTACAATTTTTCCAACAATATTGTATGTTTCGCCATTGGTAAATTGAGGTAATATTTCCTCTCCCTCACTTAAATATGTATCAAAGTTATTTACATCTATAGTTGATTTAAAAATAAAGTCTTCCTTGTAGCTAACTTCAATAGAGGTTACTTCATTTTCAATAAATGGCTTAAAAGCTTTCTTAAATTTTCTTTGTTTGATCATTTTATGAAGTCCTATCGCATATTTTTTTGGTAGATCATCTAAATCTGGACATTTTTTATGTTTTCCTGCGCGACCAATTAATATGCCAATAAAAAGTGTTATTCCAGATTTGACCAAATCGTATGTTGCTGGATATTGTCTGGCAAATTCATTTATATCATCATGCGCATGACTCATTTGGCCGAAGAATGTATTTGCTTGCGCCCAAACTTCTTGGTCAACTACTTTTAAGAAATTTAAAAAATCTATAATTTTATCAAAAGGTATTGAACTGCCTAAGTTGCCAACAGCAATAACAATATCAATAACGAGACTACCTTTTTGTGTTTTACTAGCGCTTACCGATATATCACCATTTATTTTTGAAATATAAAAAATATCTTTTATTACACGATCAAAGCCAACTATTGATTCACCCAATGCGACTAAATCGATTTCAGAGTCATTTGTGTCATCTGGTCCGTGGTATTTAATAAAAAAATTTGGTTTCATGGAATAGCTTACGAATTAAAAATTTTATCAATCTCTTGCATAATCCTATTCGTCTCTGTAAGTGCGACGATAATCTTCTGATAATGCTCAATATCTTTTGAGCTTAATTCCCGCTCATGCCTGTCTTTTAGCCATTTTTGAGTAGGCTGGTAACCGCCAATATAGAAATTCCAGGCAGATTCAGGAACATTTCCAAAATACTGTGCTTCATTAATATAAACGTTGTTATCTTTGTAGATCGGATATTTTTTCTCGACAATATTCGAACCGCCAACTGAAAAAGTAGTAATAAAATCAGAAACTTTTGGTGATTCCAATAAGTGCAAACCTCGAAGCTCTCGCCCTAACTCAACCAATTTCCAGAAAATCTTTTTATCGCTAGGGTATGGCACGCGAGGGAAATCAATTTTTAAGAATTCCTTATATTTTTGACGATAATTTGGACTATGAAGAACAGCGTAAATGTAATCGAGGATATCTTCAGGCTTTGTTTCACCAGTAATTTCATTTATTTTTTGCCAAATAGCTTGTTTTAAGCTCGGAGTTTTTATGCCATTCTCATTACAAAGATACAAAGGGAAGCTATTAGCTCCACCTCTTCTGTAAAAATTTAAATCTATAATATTTTTTGAAATAAATAAAGTATTCCAATTTGTTGGATGGGCAGCCCCTCCCTGCTTACTGGTAATTAATGAAATATTATCTATTTTGTGAAAATGGTTTGCTATCTTGGCAACAGGGCGAGCTAAAAAGCCCCTATTTTCCCCGGTATAAAAGGTAAACTTATTTTCAAATGGTCTATACCCTACCTCCTTAATAAATTCATTATCAGCTTTGATATTTTTGATATCATTAATTGCTCTATTTAGGACCCAGTCACTATCTTTTGGAATTAAATATTTATTACGCACATCATTTTCTTCCATATTCATCATGTCTTCACCTATTTGAATAAGTTTTTCTTTTTTGTCTTGGTAACATAAAAAATCTCTCTTTGCGACTATTCCTGTATTTTGTAATAAGAAAATTTCTTCTACAGAAAAACCTTGATCGTATTTTTCCTTAATTCCGTTGTCCAACGGTGCAAAATAAAGATTAGGCTCTTTGGGTAGTAACTTTTTCCATTTAATTGATTCCCAACTGTTTTCATTTAGTTTTTGATATTTTGTATTTTGCTTGCCATAAAATTCAGCATGATAAATTTTTGCATGCTTATCATTGTTACCCTTATTTATTGCAAAAATGATTGCAGTGCCTGCTTTAATCCCAAAAACATTTTCATCTTTTCCTCCATCAGGCGTAATTTCTTTTTTAATACTGCTCCCATGCAAATCTAATATGTAGATTTCATCAAATGTTTTCATTAAATGCCAACGCATTCCCCTAAAAGTAGGATTATCAATATAGCCATGGTTAGTTATAAAGCTAACCACTCCTTCACCTGTTTTTTCAATCTGTTTTTCTGCAAATCGAATAAATTTTACGTAGTCATCATTAATCCATTTTGAGTTTTTTTCTTGAAGCTTTTGTTTTCCGCCTGGTTCTACTTTATATACATCATGACCTGTATATTTTTTATTAAAACTTTCGCCTGAATATGGAGGATTTCCAATCACTACCATAATTGGCAATTCTGATTTAATAAATGAAGCATGATTTGATTCTTCTGTTAACCATTGACTCATAAATAAGTTTGGAACTTCGTGTACACCTTCTTCTAAGCTATTGGTTAGCCAAATGGAGAGCCTTTCATGACCTTTATAGCCAAGTTCTTTTAACGTAACTCCTAACTTTAAATGAGCCATTGTATAGCTTGCCATCATTAATTCAAAGCCATGTAAGCGTGGCAGTAAATTATCTTTTACATAACCTGGCCACATACCTTCCTGCCCCTTAAATGATTTATAGATTTCATGTATTACTTCATTCAAGAAAGTACCTGTTCCAACCGCAGGGTCAAGAATTTGAACTTTATGGATTTTTTTATCCACTTGTTTAATTCCATCTTTAGTCCGGCCATCTGCTTGTGATATTTTTTCTTTGTAATCAATTTTTGTCTCATCCCGAAGGCCTTTGGATAAATTAAATTTAGTTTTTAGAATCTGATCGACTGATCTGACGATAAAAGAAACAACTGGCACTGGTGTGTAGTAAACACCACGACTTTTTCGAAGATCTTTATCATATTCTAAAAGGAATGTTTCATAAAAATGAAGCACAGGGTCTTTTTGTTTTTTCTGAAATTCCTTGTGCATAATTCCGGCAACATCCGTGCTCAAATAGGCTTCTATTAAACTATCGACCAACCATGCAATTTTTGGGTCGTAATCGGTACCTGCCACATGACCAAAAAATTTCTTTAAAAGTGGGTTGGTGGAAGGTAATAAATCCTGAGCTTCGTGTCTGGAGAAAGTTGGTAAAGTTGGATCGAAATATCGCGCTACAAAAAGCCCATATACTAAAGTTTGAGCATACATATCAGCAAATTCTTTTTCGCCTAAATCATGAATTAGAACTTCCTTAAAAGTAATGTATTGAGCATGAATATCTGAGTCTGGATTTTCTGTAAGTGAAGCCAGTGCATTATCTCGAAGTAAACGTGCCTTACTTGCCATTATCTCCGCAAGTTTCTTGGCAGACGTTATAGTTCTATGCTCAGGAGTGATGTAATCTTCAATCAAGTTTGTAAACTTTTCAAAAGAAGCTTCTTTTGGCTGAATATTATTTTCAACTTTTTCTCCGATTGATACTTTCGCTACATCACCTGATTCATTTATAATCTCAAAATCAAAATAGTTTGTAAGTAATATTCGACCGAAAGCTTCTACATAGCGCTTGGCTTGTTTTTGAACAGTTTTATCACCTATATCAACTGTTACATCTTTGCATTCTGCATAGGCTATTGGCACATCACCTTTTTTAAATAAAAAATCGGGTGCATTTCCACCTGTATATGCAGGTTCATTGATTACCTGAATATCTGGCTTTAATACCTTGATCATTTTTTGAAAAGCAGGCCGATATGCATGTTCTCGTGCATCGCCTGACTGCAGAATTTTATTTATTTCTGATAAATATTGAGAAATAACTGAATGTTTATTTGAATCTGTCATTGAGGCTTATTTAGGTTTTTTACTCTTGTATTCTACTCTTTTAGTGTTTAGAAATCATTGAATATTTTAAATAGACTGTATTGCAACAATGATAATCACAATAGGAAAGAAATTGCCCGTATTTACGCTAACTCGTTTCTGTCGGAAGTGTTGTGTATC
>JAFGID010000155.1 GCA_016929735.1 Ignavibacteriales bacterium
CAGTATGGTTTCTGCATTGATAATTTCTCGTTTAGTAATTGATTTGATGACATCCAAGGGACAAAAACTTGAGATCGGCTGGAGAACACGTTTCTTTGATAATTTAAATTTCGATTTCCTATCCAAACGAAAATTGGCATATACAATTTCTACTATATTTGCTGTAGTAGGTATTCTTAGTATTGTTGTGCGTGGTTTGGAAATGGGAATTGATTTTAAAGGTGGAACCGAAATAGCTGTTAAATTTGAAAAGCCAATTGATATTACAGAAATCAGGAGTGACTTAAATAAAATTGGACTCGGTAAAGTTGAAGTTAAAACTTTCGGTGGTGAAACAGGTGTATTAGTAAGAACAGATTTACAAGAAATTCCTCAAGATGTTTTTCCAAAAGTTCAAGCAGAAATTGAGAAGGCAATAGATAAATTCTATCCGAATATTGATAACAAAGTAACCGAGACAACAACAAATTCGATTACTTATGAATTTCCTAATGCGGATACAACAACCATGTTGGTTGATCAATTATTTACTGAAGGATTTCAAACAAGTAAAGCTTCTGAAGAGCCTGAAAACACAAAAATGGTTGTCAGGGTTGGAATTGCTGATTGGATTAAAATAAAGTTTAAAGAAACAATGAAAGATAACGAGTTTGTTGTTCAAAAAGAAGATCTGGTCGGTCCAAAGGTTGGTGAAGAGTTAAAACTTGATGCTATAATTGCAGTTGCACTTGCTCTATTAGTAATTTTAATTTACCTTGGCTTTAGATTTAAGTTTGTGTTTGCGACAGGAGCTATTCTTGCGACATTTCATGATGTATTGATTACTTTAGGATTATTTTCTCTGCTCTATGGTCTTTCTGACTTTTTGAATCTAGAGATAAGTATTAGTATCGTCGCAGCGTTTCTTACATTGGTCGGTTATTCAGTAAACGATACAGTAATTGTTTTTGATAGAATACGTGAATATATGAAAATACATAAGACAGCACCTATTGAAGAAAATATTAATAAGGCAATCAATCGAACTATGAGTCGAACTGTTATGACTTCATTTACAACTTTGATTGTTGTGTTTGTGTTATTTATTGGAGGTGGAGATGTTCTAAGAGGATTTTCATTTACCTTATTGTTTGGTATCTTAATTGGAACTTACTCTTCAATTTTTATTGCGAGTGCTTATGTTTATTCTTATGCAACAAAAAAGGCAAAAAAGATTCAGTTTTAATAAATAAAATATTTTTACAAAGCCAATGATTATTTTCATTGGCTTTTTTAATTTTAAATATAACCTAAAATTTTTTTTGAATTTGAGTGATTTGAATAAAAATATTAAATTAGATAGGATTGAAATATATCTTATGGATAATTTAATTGGTTTTTTAGAGCAAGATAGAATTTCTGACTTAATAAATTTATTTCAGGAAAAGGCAAATAAATTCGTCTATAATAAATCATCAGAAGCAAATTTAATTCGCATTTTAAATTCCACCTATAATCTTACCACTTTTCTCGAAGATTGTATAAAATATCCCCATCACATTGCAATAATAGTATCGATTGCTTGCTCAAGTAATTATCTAACTGAAATTGTAATCAGAAATCCTCACTATTTATATCAGATGTTCAATCAGGAATTTATTGAACAGGAGTTGACGACAGATTCATTCTCACAGGAAATTTATTCAGGATTATTGCTTTATAATAATCTCAAGAGTAAAGTAAATTTTCTTAGATTGCTAAAGAGCAGAACAATTTTGAAAATCGGCTTGAACGATATTCTAAATAATTGGGATACAAAAAAAGTTACCGAGCAACTTTCCATTTTAGCAAATTCAATTATCAAATCTTTATTTGAATTATGTTATTTGGAAGTGGTAAATAAATATAATCTAAGAGTTGAATTGCATAAATATTGTCTTGCATCACTCGGCAAACTTGGTGGAAATGAATTAAATTACAGTTCGGATGTAGACTTAATGTTGTTCTTTGATGAGAATACACTTATTGTAGGTGGCAAAGATTATTTTGAAATATTGAATGAGGCGACAAATTTATTTATAAATTATTCTACCGAACAAACCGAAAGCGGTTCGTTATATAGAATTGATTTCAGGTTAAGACCTGATGGGAGGTTTTCTCCTTTATGCAGAACAGAACACGATATGCTTGTCTATTATGAAACTCGCGGCGAGAACTGGGAGAGACAAATGTTGATTAAAATGAATTTCGTGTCGGGTAGTGAAAATTTATATGAGAGGGTAAAAAAATATTTAAGTCATTTCATTTATCCTTCCTCTTTTTTTTCTTCACCATTAGAACAATTAAGAAAACTAAAATCAGAAATTGAAAAAAAAACAAGTGAAGAAAACATAAAACTTTCTTCGGGTGGGATTCGTGATATTGAATTTACTGTTCAGGCATTGCAACTTATTAATGGTGGAAAAAACGAAGAATTAAGAACAAGTAATTCTCTTGAGGCGATTGAAAAACTAGAAAAATATAATCTGCTTTCTAAAACCGAAAGTGAATTATTAAAAGATAACTATTTATTTTACAGAAAAATTGAGCATTTCCTGCAATTGATGAACGACACACAAACTCACACGATACCGACAGACAGCGAAATGCTGAAAAAATTAATTCGTTATTTGAATATCGAAAGCATTGAAATATTCCAATCATTATTAAACAAAAATAAAAAAGAAATATCAGAAATATTTAATTCAATTCTTTCAATCACTAATGAAGACAATATTGTTTTAAGCAATTTCTTTGACGAGATAAAATTCAACCACTTAAATCGTGCAAAAAAAAATATTCGATATCTAAGAAGCGGTATAGGCTTGCTCGGTATAAAAGAATTTGATAAAAAAACGATGGAATCATTTTCTGAGATTGAAAATTCTCTAATTGAAAAATTAAAAATTTCAATCGAACCAGATAGA
>JAFGID010000156.1 GCA_016929735.1 Ignavibacteriales bacterium
ATAAGTTCGTTTATTAATGATAGAAACATAATGACATAAAATTTTATAAATTCTAAAACTAAACAACCGATAATCAGAATTGAGCCATTTTAATTTATTAATTATTCTAACTTATTATAAATCAAGTTTTGTTTTTTATTTTTTCTGTTTTTTATTAAGTTTTATATCTTTATAAGGTTTTAACATAAAAATGTCGCAAATAACAATTCAATTTTTTCTAATGACTATTTTAGGTTAATACTATAGAATGCTTTGAAAAACTAGCATATTTGATATTTCTATTTTTATCTAAATCTGTAATTCTATAAAAACAAATGGATTCCCAATCAATCCTCTTATCCAAGAGGACAGGGTTGGGAATGACATCTCACCAATTCTGAGGTTTTTCAAAGGATTCCTATATTATTAAGGTCGCTATATAATAGTTCCAATAACAAACGAAAATAAAAAGGCAAGTATATAGAATAATATTCCAGTGATAATTTCACCGATTGAATCTTTGTCTTTATTTTCTAAAACAATATTGTTAGGGTCTTTAGGTTCATAAATAACTGTGGTGGTATCTTGCGATTTAATGAGTTCTAATTTTTGTTTAGTTTTTTCTAGATTATTAGAGCTGTAATCGTGTCTTGATTTGTTTTGGTATTTTTGATTGTTAACTGTGTATTCTACATTACTATAAATATAATATACATCAACTAAATCACTATCATAAAAAGAACATATTCTGCTATCTATTATTTTTCCGCTAGCTTTATTTTTAATGAAGTGCGAAGAAAGTCCAATAAAAATCCGCATAGTTCCCAAACCGAACATTATAATTGTAAATAAAGAGAAAAATAATATCCAAACAAATTTATTTTCTGTATAATTTTGCATATCCAAGCCAAGTTCATTTAATACAGGCGTTATTGATTTGCTAGCAAACATTCCAGATAATATTCCTGTAAAGAATAATCCTAAGCAGATAATAATTAGGTACCAAAAAACATTACTGACTGGACGAATTTTATTTTGCGAAATAGAATTGTTTGTTTTTTTAATGTCTTTATTCATATTATATATTTTTATAAAAATTCAACTATTTCCATTTACTAGAATAAATTTTCGCTCATAATCCTAACTCTAATTAAATCAATTAACCATATTATTTATACAAATAAAATTAACAAAAATTCATCAATTTTATATACTAAAAGCAGAAGACTGATCATTGCCAAGTCTTCGCAGCTCTAACGAATAGTTAAAGCGTATTAATTCCTACTTCAAATATAATGCTTTTTTCCCCACACATTTCCCCCTTTGGGTTTCAGAGGGTAAAACAAGCACCGACCCTTGCCGATGCTTTTTAGTGGACCAACATGCACTCGTACAAAATAAAAGAAAATTTAATCTATTACCTGTCAAATATAACTTCCGTTTCCCTCTTACCCAACCACTCACCAACCACCGAAAATCGCAACGAAGTGTAGATCTCGTAGCGAAGCGCAGATCCCGCATCTTCGGGACAAATTTATCGGGACTTACCCCTGACTACTAGCTTTCATTCACCATTAACCATTCACCATTAACAAGCTATTAACCACCATTGACAATCAATGACCATCTATTTACTATCACCGACAACACATTTCAGATTTTAATTTAATTCAATAACTTCAATTTCTTATCAATTCTGCAATATTTCCACAATTAAGTATAATTATTCACCTCTCAAGGAACTAATTATTTGTACCAAAGTAAAACAAATTATCTTTTGAAAGGTTATTAAATTTATTTATTTTTGCAAATTAAATTAAGAAAAAAATTATGAAATATTTATTATTAACATTACCAGTATTATTTTTATTTGGTTGTTCAGGTTCAGTTGATACAAGTCAAATGACTGCAGAAGAGCAATTCAATTACGCACTCAGTCTTTATAATGACGAAGATTACGAGGATGCAATCCAGCAATTTCAATCAATAATCTTCCAATATCCCGGTCATGCTTTAAGCGACGATTCACAATTCTATCTTGCTTTTTCATATTTTAAGAAAGATCAATATTTATTGTCAGCTTATGAATTTAGCAGGTTGATCAAAGGAATGCCGGGGAGCGAGTTCGTTTCAGAATCTCAATATATGCTCGCTGAATGCTATTATGAATTATCGCCACATTATCATTTAGACCAGAGATATACTACACAAGCAATAGAGGAATATCAGGCATTTATTGATTATTTTCCGCTCGACCCGCGTGTAGCAGATGCAGAAGCAAAGATAAATACATTAAATAACAAGATAGCAGAGAAAAAATACAACACTGGAGTTATTTATGAAAAAATGGAATATTACAACGCGGCATTAACATATCATTCCGAAGTCATAGAAAACTATCACGATACTAAATTCGCGAAACTTTCGCTCTATGAGCGTATCAAATTATATGTATTAAAAAAAAGATATAAAGAAGCGAACAGAGACATTACCCGATATTTGAACAGATATCCTGATGACGGAAAGGTCGGCGAGTTGCTAAATATGCAAAATAATTTATCAATGTATTAATGAGCGATAATTTCAATATAGATGAAAAAAATAACCGTTCCAACAATACACTCCATTTCATTTCAAAATTACCTCTGACAAGAAAGTATTTATTTATTTTAATATTACTTGTTTCGGGTAAATTATACTCACAGATAAATATCAACGGCTTTTGTAATGTTGAAAAAATTCCGGTCAACGATGGCTATAACTCAATATTTACAGCTGACTTCAATTCTGATTATATCACAGACATCTTGCTATATAATAGTTCTAAGAACAGAATAATGTTCATTTATAGCAATAATGGTAAACCATTTAACAGAAAAAAAGAGCAATTCAGTTACTTTCCGATTAGTGACATAAAGTATATTAAGACCTCTAACCAAAAAGAGAAAAAATTTTTTTTCGTAAGCCGCGAAGAGAGACTTGTGGGCTTAAATACGATTAACAGGTTCTTAACTTTTAAGTTGATGACAAAACTTAAACTAAATTCCTATCCTACAAAAATTCTTGTAACGGAAAAGAATTATATCGGCGAGCCGAATTTATTTGTTTACGGATCAGCTTATAACGGAATATCAACATTTGAAGAGAAGAACAATTTACTCAAAGAAACAAGAGTATTTTCTAATAGTTTGTTTTCGATTTTATTTCCTTTCGATATTAATTATGATGGCTTTGATGATATTATAGGATTTGATATTCTTAAAAACACAATAATGCTTTTCGACAAGACTTTTACAGATAAACTGCTGCTGATAAGACCAATTAAAATTGAAAAAAAAATCAATCATTTATCTGCTACCGATGTGAATAACGACGATTTTGTTGATTTGATTTATTCCCACACAAACGGGTTCGATATTCTTATGGGCGACTCGGTATCTTCTTTTTCATCATCATTGACTTACAAAACAAATATTACTCCAGATAAGTTTTTGCTTGAGGACGTCAATGGTGACGGCATAAAAGATATCGTATTTATCAGTAAAGATAGAAAATCGGTTTACATTTCATTCTCAATTTCAGCTCGAAGTTTTAAGCAACCAGTTCTGCTCTTTAGCGATTTAGAATTTAGTGATTTAGCCATAATCAGCGAAAAAAGCAGAGTTAAATTGGTTGTTTCGTCCAGCAATGGAAATGTTTATATAGTTACAAAATTTTCAATTGTAAATAAATCTGCAAAAATATTTTTTGGCGAGCCGGTTGCAGCAGCTTTTTTTGATTATAAAAAAGACGGTATTCCTGCTCTTTGTTTCGTTGATAAAGTCGAAAATCAATTGAAGATTATTTCGGGCAGTAAATTGTTCAATCTTTCGGAGCTTTTCAGTTTTCAATTGAGTGCCATGCCTAATCGTATTAAAGTTGATGATACGGATACGATTTATACTGATTTCTTTTTATTTAGTGATAGCAACAGGGTAATTGAATTTTTCAGGTTAAATCTTAAAGAAAACAAACAAACACATAAAGAAATTATTTATTCACATTTGCCAATTAATTATCTTGAGATTGAAAATTTTAAAAATAATGGTTTTAATAATTTTAAGGTCTATTCATTACTGAAGGATGAAGAATCGCTCCAGTCATTTTCATTTCAGAAGAATAGATATGTTCTTACAGACAAAGTCGTACAACCTGTAACTAATTTGAAAAAGTATTCTGAAAATAATCTATCGGATAAATTTAAAAATCGCCGAAAAAAATATTTTTTAGAAATTAACGAAAAAGAAAAATGCTTGGATTTAAGAATAAAATAAAAAATTTATTATTATTGACATTCCTATCGGTTCCTTTATTCAGCCAGAATATTGATTCGCTTTTCAATCTATTACTCACGCTTAGAGTTGAAGAGAATAATATCGGTGGGGAGCAATTTACACAAGAGGAGATTATTAAATGTGGTTTCCCCTTAATTTGCTCTGTAAAGAATAATTATGATAAATTCAATCAACTTCAGGTAAATATTATCAACTCAATTTTATCACGCCCTTCACTTCCATATAGTATGGTTTCGCCATCAGGGTTTTTCAGAATTCATTATGATACGACTGGTTCTAATAAAGTTAATTATGATTTAAACGAATTTGCAAAAGCATTGGATTCCGCTTATAATTTTGAGGTAAATATACTCGGATTTTCTCCACCACCACCAGATAATGGCAGGGGAGGTGATAATAAATACGATGTTTATATAAGCAACTTGGGTAGAAATTATGGCTGGACTGTTTGGGAGGACCCGGTTGGAGAAAATATATATATGACATATATTGAAGTGGATAATGACTTTTCAGGTTTTTATACTGAAGGTATAAATGCTGCAAGGGTAACTGCTGCACATGAATTTCATCATGCAATTCAAATTGGAAGTTACGTCTTGCGTGAAGAAACAACTGGCGGAGTAAAAGATTTATTTTATTATGAAGTCACATCAACATCAATGGAAGAATTTGTCTATCCCGATGTGAACGATTATTTTAATTATATTAAAACTTATTTTAATAGTCCGAACAACTCATTTTATTTATACACTGGTTACGAATTATCAATTTTCAACATTTTTCTCAAGGAAAGGTTTGGAATAGGTATAATCCGCGAGATATGGGAATTAATGAAAACTTATCGTGCAATTGAAGCAATAGCATTGGCAATATCTTCTCGAGGTTCTTCATTGAGATATGAATTGAATTTATTTGGTGGCTGGACCTATTTTACAAATGTGCGGGCTCAAGCTGGAAAATATTTTTACGAAGCAGAGCATTACCCACTTATTACACCAACAACTGTAATAGAATATATACCACCGCAGAAGACGGTTAATATTTCATCCAAACCGATATCGAATAATTTTATTCTTTTTAAGGTCGGAAGTTCGGATACATTAATGGCGGTGCTTGCAAATGCTGATTTACAAAACGCAATTCAACATCCAAACAGTAGATTTATTTTTGACTACAGCTTACACTATGATAATAGTTACTATTATGGAGTTTTTTCCAGTTCGAATAATGCAATTTTGAGTGAATTAAAAATTTATAATGACGGAATTCTTAGTTATCCTTCCTACGATTCAAAAATTATTGATTATGCCTTTCCTCAGCCGTTTAAGTATGATAAAAATTTATTCTTATTTTTACCTGTACCTGAGAAATCAAATAGTTATGCTGATGTCAATGTTTATGATGTAAGCATGAATTTGGTCTACTCAAAACAATTACCGGTAATTCAAGGCGATAAGTTAACAGTTCAATGGAATGGAAAGGATGAACAGGGAAATAAATTATCGTCGGGTATTTATATTTATGTTGTTAAGACAAAAGAAAATCAAACAAAAGGAAAAATCGTAATCTTCAATGAATGATTATAAAATTACTTTAGATAACGTTTCGAAATCTTTCGCCAACAGATTAGTCTTTCAGAATTTAAGTTACGAATTTACATCGAATGGGATATATGGTGTTACAGGTAAAAATGGTTCGGGGAAGACCACACTACTTAAAATTATCTCTAATATACTTCAACCAACTAAAGGAAAGATACAGCATTTTTGTCAAGACAAATCAATTAAAAATGAAAAAATTTACCAGCACATCGGATTTGTTGCTCCATATTTGATTTTTTATGATGAATTCTCAGCGATTGAAAACTTTACCCTGTTAGGTAAGATTAAAGGAAAAAATTTTGATTCTGAACGTTCAAATGAAATTCTAAAGATTTTTGAGTTGTATGAAAGAAGAAATGAACCGCTTATAAGTTTTTCCTCCGGAATGAAGCAAAGAGTGAAATTTATATTTGCATTATTGAATAATCCATCAGTGTTAATCTTAGATGAACCAACAACGAATTTAGATAAGCAAGGTAAAGAAATTTTCTACGATTTAATAAAGAAACAAAAAAGCAAAATAATAATTATCGCATCAAATGATTCAGCCGACTTAACTATATGCAATAATATTTTAAATATTGAAGATTTTGTATTATAAAATAATTATCAAAATATTTAATAGTTACAGAATGATATTTGTATATCATTTTGTGTATTTGTGACTTGGTGACAAAAGAAATGATAAAAGCATTCTATATCTTTGTCAAGGACTGGAAATCCGAAATGAGGACAAGATATGCGTTTAATTCGCAAATTC
>JAFGID010000157.1 GCA_016929735.1 Ignavibacteriales bacterium
GTTCTCCAGCCGATCTCAAGTTTTTGTCCCTTGGATGTCATCAAATCAATTACTAAACGAGAAATTATCAATGCAGAAACCATACTGCAAACAATACCAATCATTAGTGTAAGAGCAAAACCTTGAATTGGACCGCTGCCAAATTGGTATAAAATTACACCAGTAAAAAAGGTTGTAATGTTTGCATCAAAAATAGCCGAATATGAATTTTTAAATCCACTATCAACTGCGGCTTTGACTGTTTTGCCGGTTGTCAACTCTTCCCGTATTCTTTCGAAAATAATTACATTCGCATCTACTGCCATACCAATAGTAAGAATAATACCTGCAATACCGGGCATTGTTAAAGTTGCCTTAAAAGCAGCAAGAATACCAAACACAAATAAAACAGTGAACATTAATGCTAAATCAGCAACAACGCCGGTCTTTTTGTAATAAGCTATCATAAAAATAGCGACAAGAGCAAAACCTATCAAAGTTGACATCAAACCTGAGTTAATGGAATCCTGTCCGAGTGATGGACCAACAGTTCTTTCTTCTAGTATATCAATAGGTGCTGGTAATGCACCGGCTTTCAAAACAATTTCTAATAGCTTTGATTCTTCCGCACTTCCCATACCTGTAATTTGAGAATTACCGCCTGTAATTTTATTAATAATTTTCGGAGCGCTGTAGACAGCACCATCAAGAACAATCGCACATCTTTGGTCAATATTAGAACCTGTAATTCTAGCCCATTCAGTTGCTCCCTCTGAATTCATCTGCATAGTAACAATATTTTCATTAGATTGTGGATCAATAGTAGCTTGAGCATTTTCGATTACGCCACCTGTCAATTCCGGAGTCTTATTGACCAGATACATCATATGATAAGTGTTCCCTTGGTCATCTGTAATAGGTTCAAATCCAAATAAGAATTCAACGTCATCTGGAAAAATTTTCTTGACCTCCGGTCTATCTAACAATCTTAATAATCTATCTCTATCCGTATCTTTAACATAAGCATCTGCGAATGGACTTTGGGGATTAACAATAGCTAGAGAAAAGAAAGGATGCTTTCTTGCAAATTCTTCCGGATCCATCTGGTCTACCGGTTTATCATCAATCAAAGAAGTATCACTCTTTACTGTTGTATCTGCCGATTTGACTATATCTGTAGTCGCAAGCGAATCTGCAACAGAAGTTCCTGAAAGTACTTCATCAATCTTATTCATAAGAGGAACTGAAAACTCAGCAGGTTTAACCAATCGAAACTCAAGTAATGCTCTACCTTGCAATAATCTTTTTGCTTCCTCTTCTTTTGCAACACCCGGTAATTCGACAACGATTCTTCTTGCACCCTGTTTTTGTATATTCGGTTCAGAAACTCCGTATTGATTTACACGATTATTTATAACTTGTAAAGCTCGCGATACTGCATCCTCTTCCTGACTTTTTAATTCATCAATTATTTCGCTTTCTTCTTGACGAATATCACCAAAATATCTACTTATACGAATATTTCGATTTTTTAATTCAGTGATTAAAATTGAAACTAAATCTTCGTCTGTTTGCTTTGCTTTCTCTTCTGCAATTGCCAAAATTTCTGCAAACTGTGTGTCGGGATCTTTAGCAAGATTTTCTAATAGCCTCGCAGTATTCACCTCTAATTGTAAATACATACCACCTTGTAAATCCAATCCTAACTTAATCCTATCTTCTCTGTTTTGCCTGTAAGATGGATTTTCAGCTATGATACTATCTTCCTTTGCTGCAAGGATTTCTTCTAATTCCTTTTTCGAAATATCAGGATTTTTTTCCTTAATTTCGCTTTTGATTTGTTCTAAAGATTTAGCAAGCTCATTGCTATTTTGATAATCATAATATGTTGGCAGCAAATAATATATTGCCACAATAACAAACAAAACAACAATAAAAATCTTAAAACGATATTGTTTCATATTTATTGACTCTAATTATTTAAAATTATTAAAATTAAGAAAGCAAATATAAATATATTTAGTAGAAGGTGCAATTTTTATTACAAAAAGGTAAAAATTTGTATTATTTTTGCGATTATTAGTTAAAAAACGATATGTAAGTTGGTTTTATTTTAATAAAATCATTTTTTTCGAAACAACATTACTTTCCGCAAACATGCTTATAATATAGACTCCACTTGGTAATCCGTTAAAATCAACTTGTAAAGAATATTTACCTGCACTCCTAAAATCATTTATTATTGTTTCAATTTCTTCTCCAAGAATATTAAATATTCTTATTTTAACATTAGTAGAAATAGGTATCTCAAAAACAATAGTTGTTGATGAGTTAAAAGGATTTGGATAATTAGTAAGTTGATAATTATTGGGAACAACATTTTTATTATCAATAGAAACTAAGGAATATTTTTGTTTTAAATCCATTATACGTTCAAAAGATTCATTAATTCTTTCTTCTGGTATCAAGCCATCCTGAACTTTCTGATAAATTGTATTAACAACAAAAGAAAGCATATTGGGAATAGTATCTCTTTGATAAACTGTATAAACTAATATGTCAACTCCGGCATTTATAGCGAGAACAATTGCAGTATCTAATCCATATTGATTTACAAGAGCACCCATCAACATAGCATCGCTTATTACCACTCCATCATAGCCAAGGGTATCA
>JAFGID010000158.1 GCA_016929735.1 Ignavibacteriales bacterium
AAGAATAATTTTCAACGCAATCCTTTTATGCAAATTCCATTTTTCCATCGAAAGAGCAATTAAAAAACCACCGATGAATAAAAATATTGTTGAATTGATATAAGCGCCCGCAATTGTTTCGCCACTTAAAATATTAAGCAACGGGAAAAGAATCAGTGGAAGCAATGAAGTTACGGCTAATGGTACAGTTTCCGTTATCCACCATATTGCCATAAGGCAAGCAACAGCTGCCATTTTTGTTATATTAGGATTTTGCGGATCGAAATTAGTAAAAAGAAGAATGAACAGCATCACAGCAATGCCAAGATAGAAACCAAGAATTTTTTTCTTAAGCATTTAATACTCAATAAAAAAAAATAGCGTGTTGAAAAATAATAATAATTATTTAATTTTTTGAATATTTTTCCCTCAAAGAATGAGGGAGATAAAATTTGTAATTTTTGTAGATTTTAATGAGACAAATTATTTCCATAGTAGTAATATAATTATTGCATGCAAATAACTTTCCCTAGAGATGTGGAGGTGAACCGTATTCATTAGTTCATTCCTCGCTCCATTCCAATCATATAGAACCGATTAGGATTATTTATTGAAAAGTCTAAGTAAAGGTATCCATTATTTCAAAATAAAAAAGCCACCCTTAAGGTGGCTTAATAATTACTTTATTATCTGCATTACATCAAAAAATAAATCTTTGTTCGCTTGCACCTTGTCTTCATTACCATAAACGCAATGTATATTTTGTGCTAATATTTTTTGAACCATTTCCTTCATTGCTTTTATGTCCGCAAGAGTAGTTGATAAAACTTCTTCTCTTTCTTTTTGGATTTGCTCTTTTATCGTTTTCTCTAGTTCATATTTTAATGCCATATTGCCCATCTGAGATGGTGTTAATGGATTATCTAATCCAGCAATTGTTCCGATGATATATCTTGTCATATCTGTTTCACTTACGACAAGCTCTTCTAAATAATCAGGGGTAGCATTGTAATTCTCAAACGTTTCTTTCAAATTAGGGTCTCGGTATGAAGCAAAATACATAATACCATTAGGCTGGATAGAACACCAACCACCATAAGCACCGCCAATCACACGAATTTGTGTTTGTAACCAATCTGAAGAAAGTATCTGTTCAAGTACAAGCATTTTTCCATTCCAGTAATAACCGAGTTTTTTGAAATCATATCCTTTTACCACATACTGAACTTTTGAAGTTGTAAGCATTCCCTCGTTTTTATTTTGTAAATCAAACTTCCAATTTTCGTAATTGCGTTTTTGTTTGCTTAAAGAATTTTTGAATTCATCAAATTTTTCAGTAAAATTATGAACATCGTTCTCGGCACAGGTTATGGCTCCCAACAAATTATCTTGTGTGAAAAGTTGAGTTGATATCTCAGATAAATTTTGTTTTAGTGTTTCAACTTTTGTATTGAAGTTATTTAATAAGTCAGTGATAAACCAGTAATATTCTAAACCACCAATTAATTCAGCATACATTCCTTTGTTTGTGTAATATGACAACAATCGTGTTGTAGCATAAGCAAGTCCGTTGTTTTTAACTCTTGTATCTAAATTTGATTTGATCCTTGTTAATAAATCTTTCAATCTTGCATCATCAGTGTAAATTGTATTAAAAGTAATTTCGTTCAACAATTCAAACATTTTATCCATTTTATCATTCATACATTTAAAGTATAAAACAAACTTAGGTAGCAGTTTATTATCATCTTGTTCTTCAAGATATGTATTAAGAAATACTGAGAATCCCCCTGTATGTATCTTTAATTGTTTATCTAAATCACCAAAAGAATAATTTTTTGTATTTAAATAACCTAATAGTTCTGTTAAAAGTTGTGCATAAGGAATTTTTTCTTGAGGTATTACCCGTAAATCAAAATTGAATCTAGAATAAACTACATCATTTGTAAAAGTCTTATATGCATAAAGCGATGAATTAATTATATCAATCTTATAAAACTTTGCTTCCCTATTAATATCACCTAATTCAAGTAAAGGCATTTTAGCCAATGCTTCGGGTGAGTCTTCTTGTTGTTGGTATGCAATTAATTCATTTGTGCTTTGGACTAATTTTTCCAGCTGCTCGGGGTTTAATTTTGATTTATATTCCTTCAACTCATCATATATCTTTTGAGAATTTACTTTCTCTAATCCGGGTTTTGGTTCAAGTGTAAAAAGCAATGAGTGGGGGTTGTTTAAGAAATATTTTTCAATAATAGATTCTAAATATCCATTTTCAAGCCCGTCTTTCAATTCTTGCAAAGCAGATTCATATTCAAGAGTCAAGAATGGATTATCTGCATAAAACCATCCACCAATCATTTGAAAAGCATAGGTTAATCCTTTTTGAGCATTATCACCTTCGCGTAGTCGAAATTCCATTCTGTTTAATATACCTTGAATTGCTTCTTTATCAAGTCCTTTTTCAATTGCTTCATTCAATTTGTTGTTTACAATTTCTAAAAATTTGTCACTCTGCTCTGCTTCAGCATTTCGGACAATAATTTGAAATACAATTTGTTGAAGGTCATCGATTGAAGCCTTAACATCCATACCAATCCCCGCCTCCTGTAATGCTATTCTGATTGGAGCAGATTCTTGTGTAACCAACACATCACTTAATATTCGTAAAGCCCAAAGCAATTTTTGGTCTGTGCTGTTTCCGATTACATAATTTAATGTTAAATATGTTTGTTTATCAAGATTTGCTCCTTCGGAAACAGAATAATAACCACCGGCAACTTTCATTTGAGCAAATGGTTTTTGAAAATCTATTTTGATTTCTATATTATCATCTTCATAGTTATTAAGATATTCACTATTAATAATTTTTAACTCATCATTTAAATCGGCGTTTCCATAAAGGAAAATATAACTATTAGATGGATGATAATATTTTTTGTGATAATTTTTATATCCTTCGTATGATAAAGTCGGAATTGCGTTTGGATAACCCCCCGAGGAATATTGATAACATATATCGGGGAATAAAATTTTGTCAATTTGAAAACCTAATTCTCTATCGGGACTTGAAAACGCACCTTTCATTTCGTTATAGACAACACCTTTATAAACAATAGGACTATCAACATCTGTTAATTCATAATGCCATCCTTCTTGTTGAAAAATTCTTTCATCAGAATGAATTAGCGGATTGAACACAGCATCAAGATAAATGTGCATAATATTGAAATAATCCTTTTCGTTGATGCTTGCAAAGGGATACATTGTCATATCGCTGCCAGTGAATGCATTTAAAAATGTGTTAAGTGATCCTTTTAATAAAACATCGAAAGGACTTTTTACGGGATAATTTTTCGAACCATTCAGAACCCCATGCTCAATCATGTGAGGTGTTCCGGCATCTGTTTCTGTGATAGTTTTAAATGCGATTGCGAAAGTCTTATTGGGGTTATCACTTACAATCTTGAATAACCGTGCGCCACTTTTGGGGTGCGTAAAATACAAGCATTCAGCATTTACTTCTTTTACAAATTTCTTTTCCAGCAATTTGAAACCATGATAAGTTTCACCGATGTTGAATTGACCAAATAGGGAAGCGGTAAAAGAAAACAATAAAATCAGAATGAAGAAGGTTCTTTTTGTTTTTTGGACCATTTTGTCTCCTAAAAAAAATAATGTAATGTTATTCAGACGAATTTTAGGTAAGAAAGTTTATGTTAAATCCCGTTTTAATAATGAAATTCTAATGAAATTCCCTGGTTATATCACTTCCTGATTTTTTTAAAATAAATTGAAACGAATGGGGACTGATGTTTGGATCTTCAACGAGTTTTATAGCAACAAAATACTTTAATTTCAGTTTTGTTAGGGTAGATATAGTTCCTTTCTTTAACTCTCTTCCAACTGAAGGATGAACATTTAAAATTAATGGCTTATGATTTCGTTCCATCTTGTATGATTTCAACCATCTATCGATATCGTGAATAATATTTGATTTTTTAAGTAATAAACCTGTCCCATTGCAGAAAGTACAAACTTCGTGCATGGATTGTAGAATGTTTTCTCTTATTCTTTCTCTTGTAATTTGAATTAATCCGAAATCGGTCATTGGCAGCATTACAATTTTAGCACGATCTTTTCTAAATTCTTTCTTCAATTCATCTTCAACTTTTTTCCTGTTTTTTATATCTCTCAAGTCAATAAAATCAACGACTATCATACCCCCAATATCTCTTAACCGAAGTTGCCGAACAATCTCTCGAGCCGCTTCTAAATCAGTTTTAAGTGAATTAAGTTCCTGTTCTTTTTTACCTGTATATTTACCACTATTGACATCAATAACAGTCATTGCTTCAGTTTGCTCGATGACAATATGCCCACCACTTTTAATACTAACTTTTCTACCAAGCAGCGTCTTAATTTGTTCGTCAATTCTGAATGCATCAAAAACAGGTTCTCTGCTGTTGAAGAATTCAATTTTATTCGATAGTTCTGGCTGAACTAATTGCACATAGTTTTTTATTTTTTTGTAAAGCTTTTTAGAATCAATAAATACTTTTGCAATATCTTTAGAAAGATGATCGCGAATAACACTAATAGTTGTGCTAAGGTCTTCGTAAAGTAAAGCCGGAGGTTTGCTGGAACGAGCTTGGGTTTCTATTTGCTTCCACAAGTTAATTAAATATTTTAAATCACCTTGAATTGCTTCTTTCGTTTGTTCTTGAGTAACTGTTCTAACAATCAAACCGCAATTATTGGGAAGAATGTTTCTTGCAATAGAGCGGAGTCGCTTTCTTTCTCTTATATCGCTTATTTTTCTGGAAATACCTATTCTATGCTCATTAGGAATTAACACACAAAATCTTCCGGGAAGGGAGATTGTGGTCGAAACTCGCACGCCTTTATTTTTTTGCGGTTCTTTGATTATTTGAACGAGAATTTCCTGTCCCTTTTTTATGTTGGGCAAGTTATAGTACTCATCTTTCTTGATGGTTTGATTTGAATTATTTTCCGCCTTGTCAGTAAATTCATCTTCATCTTTTTCGTCATCAACAAGTTTGTTTAAATTTTCTGCACGATTATCAATATCAGAGAAATGTAGAAATGCATCGTATTTTTGTCCTATGTTAATGAATACCGCTCTAATACCTGGAAGTACGCGGACAACACGTCCAAGATAAATATCACCGACCGTTCTTCTTCTGCTTGGATCGTCGACAAAGTAGTCAACCAGATTATTGTCCTCTGTTATAGCAATTCTTGTCAGTGCTGATGATGAGTTAATTATTATGTCTTTTACCATATTTCCTGCAGTAATAAATGGATTGTGATTAAGATGAAAAATATTTGTTTCAAAATTATGAAAATTAAACGATATTTGAAATGCAAATATTTACAATTATTAAAGAAAAAATTGTGAGGTCAACCGTGAAAACTGGGAGAAAAGTCATTCTTATTGTTACTTTTTTATTATTGTGTGGTAAATTATCTTCACAGAGTAACGACTTGAAACTATTAGCCGATTGGATGACAGGTTCTTTCAGTAGTTATGAACAATCGCAGAAAGATACGAATTTTTATGATATAAGGCTTAAAATGATGAGAATATGGAAATTAAGAGATGGTGCAATTTGGTTATATATTGAACAAGCAATGTCAACAAATTTAGAAAAACCATATCGTCAAAGAATTTATAGGTTATCTCAAATAGATGATACAACGTTTGAAAGCAAAGTATATGAAATTAAAGACCCTCTAAGGTTTTCACAGAGTTGGTTAAATCGAAACGAGGAATTTTTAGCCACTCTGACACCAGATTCATTAATTGATCGACAAGGTTGTGCAATAATATTAAAACGAGTTGATGAAAACACTTTCTCGGGCAGCACCATTGGGAAAGAGTGTTTAAGCAGTTTAAGAGGTGCTGAGTATGCAATATCAGAAGTGATAATCACATCAGAGTACATAACTACTTGGGATAGAGGATATAATTCTGCAAACGAACAGGTTTGGGGTGCTGAAATTGGTGGTTATATTTTTAAGAAAGTTAAAGATTATCCGGTAGAATAATCATATTTTTGATGAACATTTCAAAATTATCCACTATTGAAATATAAATACAGCACCAATGATAAGTATGGCAAAACCCACAGACAAAATGGGTGTTAACAATACAGACCACCAATTGGTTTCAAAAACATAAATCGAGTCAATTCTGCTTATGGGCAAAGTAGATTTTGAGTGGAAGTATATTGTATCTGAAGTAAAATCCGCAATATAATCCATAATTACAAGACTATCTTTTGTTGATATCATTACTTTGGAACTTGTATTCAATATCTTATTGAAAGGTTCATCGGGATATCCAGTTTTTTCAAAACTTCCACATCCACAAAAAATCAAACTAGAAATTATAAATAATATTATGAATTTATTTTTCACTTTATCTTATCATCCAAAACCTTGTGAAAATCCAATAGCTAATCCAATCAGTAAAAGCCCGACTAATGCGAGACTACCTACACCTGCCCAACAGAAAGTGCTCGCCCATACATTCCACTCATATACATACATTTTTTCAATATTATTCACTGCAATTTTATTTTGAAAAAGATAAAGTGTATCAGTTGTGATTTCAACTATCTCATCTTCAATTAATTTTCCATCTGTCGTGAAAATTCTCACGTTATTTGTTTCCTCTACTTGTGATTCTAAATTTTTCCTTGGATAAATGACTTCCTCGTATGCACCACAACTTGTTTGTATAACTAAAAACGAAGAAATTAAAATTGCAGAAATTATTCTGTTAAAAAATATTTTGCTTGTTAAAAATCTATATTTAAAAAATATTTTCCTTTTCTAATTTCCCATTATTATAGATTGCCTCACGCAGCAATTTTCCTTCTTTTGAATATGAAAGGTAAGAACCATTTAAAAGATTTTTCTCATAATTAAACAAATCTGAAATTTGACCATTTTCGTAATACCAAATTTCCTGCCCGTCTTTCATCCCGTCTTTATAGTCAATTATTGCAGAAATATTTCCATTTTTATAATAGTTGCGAACTGAATAATTCAATTTTCCATCTTTAAATAATTTTTTCGCTTTGATTTCACCCGTTGAGTAGTAAACATAAACCGTATCTTCAATAATACTATCGACATAATAACGTTTTTCAACCAGCCTACCTTCGCTGTCAAAAATTAAGTATTCACCCCATTTGTTTCCTTTATGATATTCAATAATTTCATTCACAGCTCCATTGTCGTGGTAATAAACACAGATGCTGTCAAGCACACCTTCTTTGAAATTTAATTCAGATTTCAAGTAACCATTGTTGTAATAATATAAATTTAATCCATGCTGTTTCCCTTCGTTAAAAATCAATTTTGCCTGAAGGCATCCATTGTCATAATATTCGTCAAACTTCTCTTCCACCTTTTGAAATTTTCCCATAAAATCGTAGCGTATTCTTTTTACTATTTGGCCAGCTATATAGGTGTCAACCACTTTTATTGAACCATCTAACCAATATATGTACGAAATACCATCAAGTTTATCATTATTATAATTTGCTTCTAAAAAGAGGTACCCACTTTCGTCGTATACTTTACTTATACCTTCGAGTTTATCATCAACATAATTTTTTTCAACTTCTACATTTCCGTTTTCAAAAAATATTTTGCTGATACCATTGAGCTTATTGTTTCTGTATGACCATATTCCTTGCAGCGCTCCACTTTTGTAAAATGTTTTAGTAAAACCTTCGCGTGTTCCACTGACATAAATTGGTTCGGACCAGAGTTCACCACTTTCGTAATACCAATAGGATGTTCCATCAAGTTTACCATTTTCATAGAACCATTCCATACTCAAAGTTCCATCGGGGAAATACCATTTTGAAATTCCTTCTTCCTTGCCATCCCTGAAATACCACTCCTTCCAAAGTTGCCCATTGTGATAATATTCTTTATAAACTCCGTGTTTCTGTCCATTGATGTAAGTTCCTTCGTTTTGGATTTTTCCGTTGGGATAGTATTCTACTTTTGTCTCGTAATTGCTTTGAGCAACAACGAATGTACTTATTAAAATGAAAGCGATTAAGTAAAAGAAATTTCTCATAGAATTTTAAATTTTTAAATTTTGCTTACTAAAATATCATTGTTGAGGAGAATTCAAAAAATATTTTTCGTAAATTCTTAATATTCTCTGCTTTCTTGGGAAATAAAATAGCAAATAAAAAATAAATATTATTGCGGGAAAGCCATTAAATAAATAAACGTTATTGAAGACGTTAGACAAATAAAAAACGGAAAGTATCCAGATAATTAAACCGAAAGTAACGAATAATGATAAAATTATTATGTGTATCATAAATGCTTTGTTAATAAGATTAAAATAACAATCGTTGTTTCTGTTTACTGCTATAATATCGTTTACAGATTTTGCTGACAACTTTGACATTGAATTTTTTCTGAAAAATGATTCGTAATATAATTTTACAAAATAAACGCCGATGATTAAGAACAGAAGATACACTATTGTTAAGGTATCAAGAACTTGTGTGCTAATTGATTCTTCAGTAATAATAGTGTCGAGCTGTGATACAATAATCGCAGCAAAGAAAAATACAATTATTTCTGAAATTAAAGCAATGCAAATAATCTGAAGACTTCGAAGTTTGTTTTTGTCAATTGTTTTTTCAAATTCTTGTGATGAAAGTATTTTTGTCATTGTGTCCTCTTTAATATTTTTATTAAGCTTTTACCATAACTAATTATCTTCATCTTGCGTCGTTCACTTCCTTCAAGGGTGAACTTAGCGAAGTACCTAACGTCTTTATTTGGGCAGATTCTTCACTTCGTTAAGAATGACTGAATC
>JAFGID010000159.1 GCA_016929735.1 Ignavibacteriales bacterium
ACTAAGACGGATCAATAGAATAGCGGCAGAAGTGTGGACTAATTAATTCAAAAATTTGTCCGATTTATCTTGACTTAGAGCAACTAATAATAGTTTATTTAACCTTTTAAATTTTTTATAAATTAAATAACAAAGACGAAATAGCAGTGTAGGGATTGTAATTATTAGACTAATAATAGCTATCATGTTGTCAATATTTTTCAATAATGATGTCATTTTCCTCACTCCTTAAATTAATTTTTAAAGAACCTTTAAAATATAATTAATTTTATTTAGTTTTAAATATTCAACACCATCTTGAACTCTGTGATTTCCAAATGAAATGACATTTGAAATACCAGACAGAAATATAGCATGAGCACACATTAAACAAGGTGAAGTGGTTACATATAAAGTAGCATTTTCTAATTGCATCCCGGAATTTAATGCCTTAAAAATTGCAATTTGCTCTGCATGATTAGCTCGACATATAAATTGATATTTACTACATGGGTATTGCGGTTTAAGATCATAATTTTTTTGAGAATCTGGCAGAGGCTCAGTTCTTTCACATTTTAAATATTTTGAAGTATGATTATAGGCTTCAGAAAGAATTAGACCATCTTTTGCGATTAATGCGGCAACTGATCTCAACATGCAGTTGCTGTTTTTACTTAGTATAACCAGGCGTTCATAGATCGAGTCATAATCATCCATCTGGATTTTTTCTAATTTTATCTTTTTATATGCAAAAATTTCCAGAGTTGAAAAATTTGTCTTATCCGTGGATTGAATTTTTCTGATTATTGGGCTTGTTTGTTCGAAATCAACGTTATTAAAAGTCCTGTTAATTAGATCAATATTTGTATCAGTATTATTCTTAATTTGTCTAATTTTTTCTATGTCTATTAATTTTCCCATATTGCTTTTAATCGTGAGACGTTTTCATCGGTACTAAATCGATCTTCGATGGTCGAGTTTATATCAAATCCATTGTTATTGAGTGTTCGTTGTTTGACAAGTATTAAAAGACCCGGTAATCCCTGGCATTCTCTTAAGCGGTTAATTCTTTCAAAAAGTGAATAATATTCTGGGATGACTACAGAAAGAGAGATATCATTATTTAAACAAAATTCTATTATTTCCTGATCAGAGTTAATCTCTTTTATATTACTCCTATGAAAATAGTTATTTTTAATCAAAAAGTTTTGTAATTGTTCTCTTCTATCATTGAAAGGTTTTACTTTATATGGCTTACAAATTTTAGCCATTTCATCAGAAGTAACAAGCAGGTTTACTTTATCGGCAGATCGGAATGCCAGGTCAATATATTCTGTATGACCTTTATGGAAAGCATGGAAAGTGCCGCCGATTACTGCTGTTTTTTCCCAATTTATTTTGTCATAAGATCCTAATAAATCAGGTCTTATTAAGGTAAGGAAATAAGGTAGATTTTGCTCATGTCTTAGTTTGTTTATTTTCTCAAACAGATGGTAATAATTTGCCAGGATTGAGACCAGTAAGATATTATTTCTTAAACAAAATTCTATAATAAAATTATCGGATTTCAAAGGTTGAAAAGAATGTCTTGTTATATGATTCAAAGAACAATTAAGTATATTATGAACTTGATAATTTTGTTTTGAGTTGAATAAATGAGTACGAATGTCATTACCAACAAAAACATTCGTTTCCTCTGGGAAATCAAGAAGCATATTTTTCAATGAATCTAACATTGCTCCCCCAGTTAGATTTAAAAAAGAGTACTCGAATGGTAAATTTGCTAAATTTTTGTTCGACTTTTTACACATTAGATTTTTTGATCAAATAACATGTAGCACTTTAATTCAAAAAACCAAAAAAGCGTATCATTTTTAATCATATTTTTGGAATGTCCTAATACGCTTTTTGCTATAATTCTAATATAAACAGCAATAACATTTCCCTTGCATCTAATTTTATTGCAAAAAATAGACCGTTATCTCATTAATTTCTAAAAATTAATCTCAATATTTGTAGCTATTTCGCTTATTTTATTAATTTGTTAACGGAGGAAAATTTGGAAAAAGCTGTCGTTACACGTATGGGGGACTTTGATCCTGATGATTTAATAACAGTTATTAAAGATCTGGCAAAAGACCTTCATAACGATCTCGACAAATCCGATATTGTAATCAAAAAAATAATCGATAATGCAATTTCTCTTACCCGGGCGGATTTTGGTTGTATTTATCTATTTGATGAACATAACGAAAAACTCGAATGTAAGAATTCAGAGTATTGTAAATTTGCCCCAAAAATTATTAACCAGGGATGTTCATTGGATTTAAGCGATAGTGAGGAAAATGCAGTTGTTCAGGTGTTCAAACAAAGTCAGGGCAAAATCGTTTCGAATGTTGGAAGCCAGCAATATTTACACGATGTTGAACAACAGACGGACATCAATATCGCTTCACAAATCTTAGTCCCCATCGTTGAAGATCATAATGGTTCTTTGGGTGTTTTAACCCTCGAAAGCAAAAGAGAGTCATATTTTAATGATCGTAGCTTGAATTTATTAAAGGCTTTGGCTGAATTAGGGGGATCTGCGCTAAAAAATTCACAATCGTTTTATGAAAATAGAAGGATGATAAATAAGTTGTCAGTTCTCTCCGAAGCCAGCAATATTCTTCTATCTGAATTCGAAAATAAGCCATTAGATGACAAATTTGATTTTATTGTCGAACGAGCAACCGAGATTCTTGATGCTGAGCTATGTACTTTATGGTTGGTTGAGAATAAGCATATTTATATTAAAACGTCTTTCGGTGTTAAAGAAGGTTTAGGAGAACCAGAAAAGATTGATAAACTAAAAAAATTACCGATTAAATCGGGTGACGGTTCAGGTTTGCATGGTCATGTTGCTTTTACAAAAAAAGTTCATAATCTATTTGGTGATGAAATAATTAATCACCCTGCATTAGGAAAACCAGATTCATCAGATTATTTATCGACAGAAATATCACATTCGACATTAAACCATCCCATTATTGATGAGACTGATCAATTATTAGGTCTTTTAGTAGCTTATAATAAAAGAGACGAACATGGTAAACCCATAAAAGACCATGGTTTCTCCAAAGAATTTGACGAACCCCTCATGAAAATCCTCACCACCAAGCTCATCATCTCCATCAAAAACGCCCAACTCGTCAATGAACTCGAAAAATATAAACTGATTATAGAGACCACGCCAGATCCTGTTGTTATTACGACGCTTGACGGAACAATGACTTTCATGAATAAAGGAGCGTTGGAAATTTTTGGTGATATTCGAGGAAAATTAGTGAAAGATTATTACTTCTCAGATGAAGTCTCATCTGGCTGGGATAAAGCGCGTGAAGTCATGAGACGATTGTGGGATAGCCCGGATGATTCAATTAGAGATTATGAAACAAAATTTGTCGGCAAACGTGGAGAACCCGTTCCCGTAAGTGCAACCTTTAGCTTGTTTAAAGATGTCAATGGAAACGTAATCGGTACAATCGGAATTGTTAAGGATTTGCGCAAGTCAAAGAAATTAATCGAAGTTGGGAACTCGTTACTTTCGATTCACGATAAAGACAAAATTCTGGACAAAATTTCTGAAATCTGTCTTGACTTTCCCTATGCCATACGAGCTTATGCTAAAATATATGATGAAACCTCGAGGCAATTGAAGTTG
>JAFGID010000160.1 GCA_016929735.1 Ignavibacteriales bacterium
GAAAATCCTGGCTCAGGAAGTTCCGGCAGTTTTTGCTTTCCAAGCACTATACAATGCAGTATGGAAACCTTTCCTTAAAGGAGAAGGCATCGAACCTAATAAAGAGGGAATTGCAAGCTGGAAAGATATGTTGTATAG
The DNA here is from genome assembly GCA_016929735.1 of Ignavibacteriales bacterium. Classification (GTDB taxonomy): domain Bacteria; phylum Bacteroidota; class Ignavibacteria; order Ignavibacteriales; family Melioribacteraceae; genus JAFGPR01. The sequence continues at coordinate 139 of JAFGID010000160.1, forward strand.
TTACATTTTTAGTCATATTTACATTGCGAAACATTAAACTGTTGCGTAAGGAGGCAAGTTGAATATTTTCTTCTATTGCATACCTCCTTGATAACTTGCTATCTATAGATATTTGAAGGTTAAAAATTAGAGTTTTACCATGGCAACAAGATCTAAAAAAGAAAACGAGAAAAATGAAAGGTTACTTTCTGTAATTCATCTAAAAACTCATTTTTATATTGAGGATATAGTAGTGAAAGCTGTGGATGGAATAGATTTCAGCATTCAAAAAAATGAAATTTTAGGCATAGTTGGGGAAAGTGGATCTGGCAAGAGCGTATGTGCATTATCAATATTGCGTCTATTGCCACCTGAACCATCCTGCAAGATCTCAGGACAAATATATTTTAAAAATGAAAATTTACTGGAATTAAATGAAAGTCAAATGCAAAAAATAAGAGGTGCAGAGATATCCATGATTTTTCAGGAACCTACAACTTCACTTAATCCGGTACTTACTATTGGAGAACAAATTGCCGAATCGATAAAATTGCATCAAAAACTTGATCATAGAAAAACCTGGGAGAAAGTAGTAGAAATGTTAACATTAGTAAAAATTCCGGAACCCTTTAGGAGAGCAAAAGAATATCCCCATGAAATAAGTGGAGGTATGAAACAAAGGGTTATGATTGCCATGGCTTTATCTTGTAATCCTTCTCTTTTAATTGCTGATGAGCCCACTACAGCACTTGATGTTACCACACAAAAGCAGATTTTATATTTGATTAAAGAATTGCAAAAAAAATTGAGAACATCAGTAATATTTATTACACATAACTTAGGAATCATTGCTGAAGTTGCAGATAAGGTAATGGTAATGTATGCCGGAAAAATTTTAGAATATGCACCAGTGAATGACATTTTTCATCAACCAGGGCACCCATACACTTTATCATTATTAAAATCAATTCCCAGGTTAGATGTTTCAAGAGGAATTAGATTAAAAGTAATTCCGGGGAGTTTACCAAACCCTATAGACAAAATTCAAGGATGTCCATTTCATCCACGCTGTGAGTTTGTAAAAGATATTTGCAGAAAAAAAGAACCGGAACTGAAAAAGATAGGAGATAACCAATTTGTAGGTTGTTGGATGTACAATAATGAAGAAGCAATTCATTTTAAGAAGATAATTTAAGAAACATAGGTGTAACCCAAATTATTTATTATTCAAGATTCAGAAAATTAGAGGAAAGGAATTGGAAAACAGCGTGCTGCTAAAAGTTAAAAATTTAATAAAATATTTTCCGGTAAGGGGGGGGCGTTTTTCGAGAATAATCGGGTATGTAAAAGCGGTAGATGGAGTAAGTTTTGATATTAAAAGAGGGGAAACTTTGGGTTTGGTAGGAGAATCTGGAAGCGGTAAGACTAATCTAGGTTTGTGTATTTTAAGGTTAAGAGAGCCTACCAGCGGGGAAGTAATATTTAAGAATAGGGATATAACAAAATTAAAGCAAACAAGAATAAGTGAAATATACAAGGATATGCAGATTATATTTCAGGATCCCTATAGTTCGTTAAATCCCCGTATGAAGATTGGAGAAATAGTCGGAGAACCCTTAATAATTCATAAATTGATAAAAAATAAGTCAGAAAAGACAGCTAAGATAAAAAAATTATTTGAAGAAGTAGGCTTGGATCATACCTATATAGATAAATATCCTCATGAGCTCAGTGGAGGACAAAGACAGAGAATTATTATTGCTCGAGCTCTAGCAGTATCCCCAAGTTTAATCATATGTGATGAACCTACCTCAGCTTTAGATGTCTCAATACAAGCCCAGATTATTAACTTACTGGAAGACTTAAAAAATCACCTTTCTTTAACATATCTTTTTATATCCCATGACTTAAGTGTAGTAAAACACATAAGCGATCGAATCGCTGTAATGTATTTGGGTAAAATAATAGAAATAGGAAACTCAGAAAATGTTTGCTCTTCGCCAAAACATCCCTATACCAAACTACTTATTTTCTCTGTTCCCATTCCTGACCCTGAAGTTAAATATGAGCATATCCCATTGAATGATGAAATTCCCAGTCCAATCAATATTCCCTCAGGTTGCCGGTTTCATACCCGCTGTAACTTTGTTAAGGAAATATGCCGCCAAATTGAACCGGAATTAAGAGAAATAGAAAAAGGATGGTTTATAGCCTGTCATTTTGTGTGATAAAGTATAGAGATTAAAAATATTGGTCATTTTGGGAAGTTCAATAACATGAATAAGATTTACCAAAAAACTAAAGAAAATATCAAAAATAATAATTTTTTATTTATTGCCTTAATCACTATCAGGGCCTATGGTATTTATTTTTTAAATAAAATTTCTCATTATCAATTAGAAAAAATAAGATTTTATAAAGCGTTGGGATATCCGTTAAATCTCCAAAATCCCACCTCCTTTAACGAAAAAATCATTTGGAAAAAGATTTATGATAGAAATCCTTTATTGCCCATTACCGCAGACAAGTATGCAGTACTTTCTTATATCAAAAAAGTATTTGGAGAAGAAATGGCAGAAGAAATATTAATTCCTTTATTGTATGTCACTGATAAACCTAAAACCATTCCTTTTGAAAGGCTTCTTTCTGCATTTATTGTCAAACCAAATCATGATTCTGGGAGAAATATCATTGTAGAAAATAGTCTTTTTAATAGAAAAGAGATTATAAAAAATGCACCAGATGGCTTAAAACTTCCTATGGCCTAGAGAAGTTGGAATGAGCCTATCAACCCATAAAAAGAAAAATTATTATTGAAAAAGTATTGCGAGATGACGATAGAAAGATCCCAAAAGATTTTAAATTTCATATGTTTCATGGAAAATGTAAATCAGTTCGTGTCATTTTTGATAGAATGAATAATCCTTCTGTAAGTTTTTTTTGATGAAAATGGGATTTTTTATCAGTTAAAACACCGCATTTCCTTCTTCAAGGATCAAAAATCAAAAAACCAAAAAACTATGAAATCATGCTGGAATTAGCTGAAAAACTATCTAAACCTTTTGATTATGTTCGTGTAGATTTATATAACTTAAATGGAAAAATTTATTTTGGAGAGTTAACTCATTATCCTGCGAGTGGAATAGTGAGATTTGAACCAATTTCTTTTGATTTTGAATTAGGAAAACATTGGAAAATAGAGGCAGAATATTGGAAAAACAAATGAAAATTAAAAAATTAGAATAATAGTTCTTTTATGTTTTTCAACATGTATTCATTACTAAATTAATATCAAACAGCTCTAGATCATTCAAGAAAGGATTGATTCTATTCTAATTATTTGGTATTGATAGATAAAGAAAGGTTTAAATAAACGGAAAAGATTTTTCAAGAAATCAACCTAAAAATTAAGAAAATAATGAGGTATAAAACAAAAATTAAATATGATATAGTAGAAGAAATAAAACCCAGTCCTTCTGGAAAATATATGTATGCCTTTTCTAAAATAGCACAGGTATAAATATTTTAATTTAATAATAAAATAACATGATTAAAACTCATTTGATAATTCTAATACATCTCTACCAAAAAGAAGTCTTTTTATTTTTAGCCCCTTGCTGTTTTGCTAAACAGAGTATTTTATAACTTTTTCATAGAAGAAGAAGGATTCACATAGCATTTATATAGGATATAGATTATTTAAGTGCATCAAATATATATGAATATATGCTAAAAAAATTAAAGCATTCACCTTATTTAAAAATAAAAATTTTCAAGATAATATCCCAAAACGGCTATTTTATCTCAAAGCATTGAAAGGAAGGTAAAATGAAAATAAAATTATTGATATTTTTTTTATTAACAGTGGTTTTAACATTTGTCATAGTAAGCATTTCTTCCGCAAGTGGAACTTTGGTGTTTGCTATCTCTGTAGATGTTGATGAATTAGATCCCGGAAATACATTGGTAGGTCAGGCTGTAGACAATATCTTTGAAGGCCTGGTTAAATTTAGAGAAAGAACAACTATTATAGAACCCTGTTTGGCAACTTCATGGAAAATATCGGATGATGGCAAAGAAATTACCTTTAATTTGA
>JAFGID010000161.1 GCA_016929735.1 Ignavibacteriales bacterium
AAAATGATCTTGAATTTTAATAGGCTTTATATTCATCGAAATATTCTTAGGAACAATATCATCCCAAGTTTTCAGCACGGAATAACCTTCAATACGATGCATCCAACTGCGATCTTGCAAATAAGAGTTTATAATTTCGCTAATATGTTGTATAGGTATATTTTTCATTATGATTCGACCCTGCCCATTTTAATTTGGAATACCTTCGCTTGATTTCCAATACAGCCTTGCGTTAAATCATCCAAACCAATACTCGTAATAAAGGTTTGCATTTTCCTTTCTTTAATTAATCGAACCAAAAAAGATTTTCTTTCCATATCAAGCTCAGACATTACATCATCTAACAATAGAGGAGGATATTCATTGTCTTTCTCCTTAAAAAGTTCCAATTCAGCCAATTTAAGGGATAGGACTGCAGTTCGTTGTTGACCCTGGGAACCAAAAGTACCTAAGTCGACTTCATTATCCATAACAAAATAATCATCTCTATGTGGTCCTACCGTCGTCGTTTTGAGTTTAAAATCTTTTTCTCTGGAATTTTTTATTTTAAACTCCATAATCTTACTAATCTCTTCTTTTTCGTCTTTATAAGAAGTCAGTATCGTACTGTGATATTTAAGTTTTAATGTCTCTCTATTTTCAGTAATGAGCTGGTGAAATATTTTTGCTTTTTGATTTAATTTTTGTAATACCTTAACTCTATATAAAATAATTAATGCGCCCAGATCAATTATTTTATTATCCCATATACTCAACTGCCGATCAATTTCATTTTGATTTTTCTCTTTTCTTAACAAAGTATTTCTTTGAAATAAAATATGATGATAATCCCTGAGATACTGGTAATATACTGGGTAAAGATTGACGACAACTTCATCTAAAAATCTTCTTCTAATGGATGGAGTACTTTTAATAATTTGAAGATCCTCTGGAGTAAAAACAACAGGATGAAATTTTTCTAAAAGCCATGACTTTTTTTGTAATTTTTTATTGACCTGAATAAATTTCTTTTGAAAATTTGACTGACTAAAGGAATTTTTTCTATTTTGTAGTAAAATATGGACATGAAAGATTTCTTCGTTTTGATATACTTCTCCTAAGAGATATCCCATCTCTTTATTCCAGAAAATTAAATCTTGGTCATCAATAGTACGATAAGAACTTCCTCTCATTAAGGTAAAAATAGATTCTAAAATATTTGTTTTTCCCTGTGCGTTATTCCCAATAAAAATATTAATTGAATCATCAAAATCAAGAGATGTATCTAAAAAATTTCTAAAATTAACTAACCGTATTTTCTTAACATTCACTCGTTATAACCTTCCGGAAATATTTAATCAACCCTTACTGGCATCAAGACATAACAATAGTTCTCTTTACTTTGATTAGGTATAATCATAGCCGGGTTTAGACTACCATTTAACCTCACTTCAATATGTTCTGTATTAATAATTCTCAAAACATCCATAACATATCTTGAATTAAAGGCAATCTCTACATATTCTCCTGTCAATAAACATGGAATTTGTTCATATGCGTCCCCTATATCCGGGGTAGAAACATGGAGAATTAATTCACCTCTACTTTCACTTTTTTGCTGATCATAAGAATGAGATTCCATTTTTACTGTATTTAAATCTTCTTTTACAAATAAGGTAATTCTTTCCATCCTTTGTCTGAATTCATCCGTGTCTAATTTAATCACTGTTTTAAATTGATTAGGAATAATTTGATGATAGTCTGGAAATTGCCCTTCAATAATTCTAGAAAACAATCTTATTCTATTTTGTTCTTCTTCTGGATCTAAAATAAAAACAACCTGTTTTTCTTCTATTCCTATCTCAATTGTATGATTTTCTTCTGAAGTAAGCAGTTTAAATAACTCCGATAATGCACGATTCGGGAGAATAACTTCAAATTGGTTTTCTATTTTTGATTTATCTCGCCCGCTTAATAAAATTGTTTTTAGTGCTAATCGATGACTATCGGTTGCTGCAATCTCAATCCCCTTTTCTACACTCTTAATTAATACACCGGTTAAAAAAGATCGATTCTCGTCCCTAGATGAAGCAAATAATACTTCTTGTATTGAATCTCTAAAGACTTTTTGTGATAGTCTTACTTTTGTTTTTATTTGAATATCAGGAAATGGAGAAAACTCTTCTGCTGAAAAACCAAGAATTTTATATTGAGAAGAATCCTCTTCTTTAATATGAACAACATTATTTTCATTAATTTCAATTTCAATATTTCCCTCTGGAAATTTTCTAATTAAATCGCCAAAAATTTTATTGGGTATAACTACTGAACCATGTTCAATAATTTGGGCTGGAATATAGCAGTCAATTCCAATTTCTAAATCAGTGGAAAATAAGTGAACTTTTTGGTTTTCCGTTACTTCTAAAAGAATGCCATTATAAATGGGTAATCCAATTTTACTTGAGATTGCTTTTTGAACAGTCTGAATTCCATTGACTAAACTTTTTTGTGAGCAAATAACCTTCACTGTGATTTTCTCCTTTATTTCTTAAACTATATTCATTTTTAAAAATTATGTAACACTAGGAGTATTAATACTGTTAATTATGTTAATATTTCCCTTTATTACCTTATTTTATTTAATAAAAACTGTGAAGAAGACAGTGAATAACTTTTTATTTTTTTCACAATTTTCACCTTTAATTATTATTCTTTTTCAATAAAAAATAAATAGTAAGGTATATTAACATTTTTTTCATAGTTAGATTTATATTCATTCAAGATAAATGAAGATCAAATTTTACCTGTATCATTTTGAATTTTATTTTTTATTCGGTCGAGATGATACATTAATTTTTTATCAGTCGTTAATTGTTCTTTAATCTTGTTATAGGAATGAATCACTGTTGTATGATCTTTCCCTCCAAACGAATCACCAATCGCCGGAAGGGAATAATCGGTTAGCTCTCTAGAGAGATACATCGCAATATGTCGAGCATTCACAATGTTCTTTGATCTTTTTTTGGATAACAACATACTTGGTTTAAGATTAAAATAAGAAGCGGTACACTGTTGGATGAGCGGTATGGACACTTCTTTTTCTTCAAGTGGAATAAAATCTTTCAGAATCTGTTGGGCTAGGGGAAAATTTATTTCTGTCTGAGTTAAAGTGGCATAGGCATCCAGCTTATTTAGCGCTCCTTCTAATTGACGGATGTTATAAGAAATTTTATCGGCAATATAATAAATGATTTCGTCTGATATTTCTAAATGAATGCTCACGGCCTTCTTTTGTAAGATGGCAATCCTCGTTTCTAAATCAGGTGGCTGGATGTCAGTGATCAGTCCCCATTCAAACCTGGAGATTAAGCGGTTTTCAAGGTTCGTAATTTCTTTGGGTGGGCGATCAGAGGTGATTACGATTTGTTTGCCCGAATTATAAAGAGCATTAAAAGTATGAAAAAATTCTTCTTGAGTTCTCTCTTTCCCTGCCAAGAATTGAATATCATCAATTAAAAGAACATCAAAATTGCGATATTTTTCACGAAAAGATTCAGTGGCATCATCACGAATCGCATTGATTAATTCGTTGGTAAATTCTTCAGA
>JAFGID010000162.1 GCA_016929735.1 Ignavibacteriales bacterium
GGTGCTAAGATTATTAAAGCACCTGTTTTAATGCATGGAAAAGCATCAAACATTATCCATGATGAAAAAACTATATTTAAAGGTATCCCTCAAAAATTTTCTGGTGGGAGGTATCATTCATTAATTATAGAGAGAGAATCTTTACCAAATGTATTCGAAATATCTGCGTTTACTTCAGATGGAACGCTTATGGGAATACGCCACAAAATTTTTCCACTTGAAGGAATACAATTCCACCCTGAATCGATATGGACAAATGAAGGGGCAAGAATAATCAGAAATTGGATAAAGTTAAAATAAAAATTCAATCAAACATTACCAATAATATATTTGATTGTAATCAAATAATATATTTGAACAGAAAAAAAATATTATTAATACAAAATTTGATTAGCATAAATAAAAATGTTTTTGTATTTTAACACCTAAAAATTTATCTTAAATGGAGGTAAAATGAAATTACTTTTCAGACTAATTATTTCGATATTAATTATTGTTAATGTATCCTACGCCACCTCCGATAAAACACTCGGGACTACCGGAAAAATAGCCGGTAGAGTAACTGATAGCAAGACTGGTGAACCCATTCCTTTTGTTAATGTAATTGTAATGGGTTCGAATATGGGTTCTGCAACAGATATTGACGGCTATTATTCTATTATTAATGTTCCACCCGGGATTTACGAGGTTAAAGCTTCTGCCATCGGATACAACGCCCAAACTATTCAAAATGTTAGAGTGTCGATTGACCTTACTACCTCAATTGATTTCCAGCTGTCGGATGTCAGTTTTCAGCTTGATCAAGAGGTAGTAGTAATTGCTACAAAGCCAATGATTCAAAAAGACATTACTGCTACAACATCAATTGTTGGTGACGATCTTATCTCTTCGCTCCCCGTTACCGAGATAAGTGATGTTCTTCAGCTCCAAGCAGGTATTACGGTGTCAGGAGGGAATATTCACATTCGTGGTGGTAGAAGTGGACAGATTGCTTACCAAATTGATGGTGTTCCTATTACTGACTCGTATGATGGTAGCAATATTGTGGATGTTAACGCAAGTGCCGTCCAAGAATTGCAGGTCATTTCTGGTGCTTTTAATGCGGAATATGGTCAAGCAATGTCGGGCGTAGTCAACCTGGTTACAAAAGATGGTTCGAATAATTTTAATGGTTCGATTACTACATATTTTGGAGATTATTTTTCCACTAAGAAAGATATCTTTTGGAACATTGACAAGTTCAATTTAGGTATCGAAAATATTGAAGGAAGCATAAGCGGACCAATTATTAAAGATAAGTTCTTCTTCTTTATTAACGGACGACATTATTATAATGAAGGGTATATATATGGCCATAGAATATTTAAAGTTACCGATAAGGCGGTGGAAATCCCAAATGTAAATGATTATAATATTACTCAATCGGGTGACAGCGCTTATGTTCCTATGAATCCGAATGAGAGATGGTATGGACAAGCAAAATTAACATACAGAATATTGCCTGAGATGAGATTATCTTATAACTATATGGTAGAAAGACAACATTATAAGCATTATAATGGTGCGCGCCTAACTCCTGATAACAACTTAAATAGATTTCGCAATACTTCAACAAACATTGTTTCCATAAATCACGCAATATCCAACAATAGCTTTTATACATTTAACTTTAGTTATTATTTCAAAAATTATCATCACTATCTATTTGAAAATATGCACGAGGGTAACTCAACATTTTATATTGATAATAGAGAACTTCAAACACCACCTTATAGTTATGGTATCGGTGGAACAGATGGTAGCAGATTCACTCGAAATTCTGCAACAACAGTTTTAAAATTGGATTGGGCGACACAATTTACACAAGAAATAAATGTACAGTTCGGTGGAGAGTTCAAGCAGCATGTCTTGTATTTTCACGATATTAATTTGCAACCAAAATTGGATGCAAATGGAATAGTCGTAACCCCTTACGATGTTGATATACCACCGATAACATCGCCTGACCATAATCAATATACCAAAAAACCCTATGAGGGCGCAGCTTATGTACAGGCAAAGTTTGAAGCGTTCAATTTAATTTTCAATGCAGGTGTTCGTTTTGATATGTTCAACTCTAATGGGAAAATATTGCGAGACCCTACCGACCCAAATATTAACAATCCTTTGAAACCTGATAATCAGTTTTTCGATTACAATGGAAACGGAATTCAGGATCCTGGCGAACCAAGTAAAACTGTCGCCGATAGATTGGAATATTGGTATGACAGAGCACCAATAAAATACCAATTAAGCCCAAGATTAGGCCTTGCATTTCCTATCACTGAAACAGGTGTAATCCATTTTTCTTATGGACACTTTTTCCAATTACCAAGTTATGAATTTATGTATCAGAATTATGAGTTTGAAGTTTCTGATGCTTCTGGTAATGTTGGATTACTTGGTAACGCTGATTTGAAACCGCAACAAACTGTTAAAGGTGAAATCGGATTGCAACAACAACTAACAGAAACGATGGTAATTGACGTATCGGTTTTCTTTGAAGATTTTAGAAATTTAACAGGAACTCAAAATTCAATCATTGACATGTTTGGTGGAGCAAGATTCTATGACCAATATTCGAATACAGACTTTGGTTTCTCGAAGGGCTTTATTATCAAATTAAGCCAGAGATTTTCCGAAGGATTCACTGCTAATATTGATTATACCTATTCTGTAACGAAGGGTAATGCTTCAAATCCCGCAGATGCAAGGAATGCATCTTTAGGTGGGGCCCTTCCAGAAACATATATTGCACCATTGAATTGGGACCAGACACATACACTTAATTTTTCAGTTTCATATTCAAAAGCAAATGATTATGGCTTTTCATTAGTAGGCAATTTCTTTACAGGTCAGCCATATACTCCTCAAGTAAATAAAAACACTCGGGTAACACAAAATGCATTTCCAAGAAATTCAGAGTACAAACCCGTAATATTCAATTTAGATATAAGAATCTATAAAGATTTTCAATTACCGTTTGGTTCAATACAGGTATTTGCAAAAGTATTTAATATACTTGATATGGATAATCCACATTCAATCTATGGCGATACTGGCGATCCATATTTTACTTTCGCAAAATATGAAGCTGAGAAGATTAACCCCAGAATGTATTACAATACATTAGATCAATTATTTACAAACCCAGGTTTTTTCTCTGAGCCGAGAAGAATTGAAATGGGTCTTTCATATAATTTCTAATTATAGTAGGTATGAATATGAAAAATAAAAAAAATAATATTATAAAGTTTGCTTGTGCAATTATTTTGCTATTACCAATATTAACTTTTTCGCAGAGGAGTGATCCAAATTTGCTTTCTATTGGTTATCATACTGGTAATAGAGTAGGTATATCATTTTATAATGATGGACAGATCGCAGGATTCAATACAGGTGTTGATATTAGAGGCGAATGGCCTCTGGGTTCGGGTGAAAATTATATCGGTGATTGCATACCTTTAATCGGTGTTGAGTTCGTCAATAATCTGGGTGATACACTTCATTCCGTTCAAATATCGAGAGGACCAAGGCGGGGCCAATTTGACGAAAGGCATCCAACGCTTAATTATCGTTGGGCTTGGAATCCAGTGCCCGGCTTCAGGAATCCGAACTATCCATCTGTTGCAATGAGTCATTTACCGGGTTCTTGGCCTATTGAAGGATGGAATGATCCTGTAGCAGGTACTTGGAAAGATAGTGACGGAAAAACTCAATGGTATGGTTATTTCGGTCGAGGTATCATGAATGCTGATCAGGAATCATTTTTCGAAGCAGACGACCAATGGGATGACGAATTCAATGGTAATTTTAAACCAGACGCGACGGACCTTACTCGAAATGGTATGGCTTTAGTTCTACGCCAAAGAGGTCTTCAATGGTCAAGCTTTCTAGCCGAAGATGCTATCTTTTGGTTATATGAAATTAAAAATGATGGCACAACAATTTACAGAAAAGCAAATTTCGGAACTGTAGTTGGAACACTAGCGGGTGGCGACGGGGATAGTCAAGACGATATGGCAGACTTTGACCCAAACGATTGGATTACATATTCTTATGATAGTGACAACAAGGGTAATATCGGACAAAAAGTAGGTTGGGTTGGCTATGCATTTTTAGAATCACCGGGTAATCCTTACGATGGTATAGATAACGATAATGATTCGGAGGATCCAATATCTCCCACTTTTGAACAGAATGATTTTTTAGCTGTTATTTATGATGCTACCAGCGCTGATGTAAGAAAAAATACAGTTATTCTGATCGACCCAACAACCTACGAGAGGACAAAATATAAATTAAATGGACCTATTGATACAGTTTATTCTCTCGGCAAAAGATATATTATTCAATCGGGGGTTACTGTGCTGAGAGAGGGGCATATTGCAAGCTATTCAGGTGATGTTGCTATTCCTGATGTAACAGCTAATGATGGTGTAGATAATGACCTCGATGGCTTGATTGATGAAAATGAAGCAACACATTATCAAGCTAGAATAAAAAAAGGATACCCTACCGGTGTTAGATATGTTAATTACTGGACGGGAGATGGTTTGAACGACTTGTTAATAGATGAAAGAAGAGATAACGATATAGACGAAGATGGTGATTGGAATCCGTTATTTGATGATGTTGGAACGGATGGTTTAGGTCCGAATGATGATGATTATCCTGGTCCAGATCCAGATGGAACAGAAGGTAATGGGAAACCAGATCAGGGAGAACCGAATTTTGGTATTACAGATCCGGATGAATCAGACCAGATCGGTTTGACTTGTTTTGACTTCTTTGAGTTAACAGCAGCACCAGATTTAAGTCAGGATGAAAATTTATGGCAAAGAATGCTACCGGGTAGATTTGATTTGGTTGACCCTACTCCAATGGATGGTGATTTTATCTATGGTTCGGGGTATTTTCCTCTACTTCCTGATAACATAGAAAGATTTTCAACTTCGCTATTGTTTGGTGAAGATAAGAGAGATGTTACAAATAATAAAAAAATAGTTCAACAGATATATAACTCAAATTACAAGTTTCCCCAAGCACCAAGAAAACCAACTTTATATCTAACCCAAGAGGATGGAAAAGTTAAATTATATTGGGATGGTAGTCTTTCTGAAAATTCTCGCGATTTTATTACCAAAACTTATGATTTCCAGGGATATAAAATTTATCGTTCTACTGATGCCAATTTTAGGGATTCACGATTAATTACTAATGCTTTGGGTGTTTTGTCTTTTGATAAACCTATAGCTCAATTTGACTTAAAGGACAGTCTGAGTGGGTTTTATTATCCAAGTCCAGGCTTGCTCGAATTATATAGTGGGATAACTTTTTATCTTGGTGAAAACACGGGAATAGTCAATACATATATTGATTCAACAGTGATTCCTGGAGTAACATATTATTATGCAGTGTGTGCTTATGATGGTGGTGTTGAAGCCTTAGACATTTTTCCCGAGGAAAATTCAAAATTTATATATCGCTCAAATACGGGTGAAATAATAACAGATGTTAACACTGGATACATCACACCTGGTAGAAGGCCAATTGGTTATATACCTGCCGCAGCTACTGAACTTGAAAAATCCTCATCGTTCATTGGAACAGGAAGTGGATTTGTGGAAATCATAGATGATGCTGCTATTAAAGAAGGATATAACTATGAAGTAGTATTCAAGGATACAGCATTACAAGGATATACAGAAAGCTGGTCCTTGCTCGACATGAATACACCAGATACGGTGTATATCTCAGCCATAAATCAAACATATATTGTCAATCCCATGGATTCAGTTGCTATTCCATCGGGGATTGATACAATACTTGTAAATAATAAAAAAGTAAGGGTCATTGGTGGATATTACAAAGCTTCTTATGATACAATAATAAATCATAGCACTAGATTTTTAGGGAACACTCCAATTGTTCATGGTGTCAGGTTGCAATTATACAATGATGCTGTCATAAAAATTGATACCTCTAAATCTAAATTTGAAAATACAAATTCCGTTAACCCGCTTCCTGTGGTTTCGACTAATGTATTTAAATCCTACGCAGGAGATGAAGTTCGCGATGGTATTGCTATGCCTTATGACTACGTTTTTGAATTTTATAACGCAATTGTTGATACATCAGTAGCCGATACACTATATCGTGGTGTTAAAAGAATTATTTTACCACCAAAAGAAGCCAATTTTAAAGTAAAAAATCTAACAACAAACAAATACATTGATTATGTTTACAACATCCCAGCTAGTACTTCTAGTACAACTCATAATGTATGGTTCAAGGAAAAAATTGATACAGTAGTAAAAAGAACCTGGCAAATCAGTTTCCTTTATTATTACGATGCAAATTTACCTCTGGAGCAAGAAGGAACTTATAGTTTTTATACATACAAACCTTTTAACAGCAAAGACAAATTTACATTTACAGTTAAAGCACCAATATTAGATAATGATGTTGCTAAAGAACAACTCGATAGAATAAAAGTTGTACCTAATCCTTATGTTGTAACTCATGAAGGTGAGCAGAGATTATTAAGCACGCAGACAAGCGGTCGTGGGGAAAGGGAAATAAGATTTACTTATATTCCACCGGGTTCAAAAGTTACTATCTATACTGTTAGGGGTCAATTAATAAAAACACTCTATCACGATGACCTATTTGTTGGTGACTTGTATTGGAATTTAAGAACAGAAGAAAATCTTGATGTTGCATACGGTGTTTATGTTTATGTAGTTGAAGTTCCTAATGTCGGTACAAAGATTGATAAATTTGCTTTAATTAAATAAGGAGTATGATATGAAAAAATATATTTTTAAAATTATCATAATATTATTCACTATTACGTTATCACTGTCAGCTCAATCAAAAGTTGGAACAACTTCAGCTCCTTTCTTAACAAATCCTGTTGGCTCAAGGGCAATAGGTATGGGGGGTGCTTTTGTTGCTACATCAAATGATGTTACAGCATTGCATTGGAATCCCGCAGGTATTGCAAGAATTGGTGGAGGCGATGCATCATTTACGCGAACAAATTGGTTCGCTAACATAACATACAATTGGGCGGGAGCATCACTTGATTTAGGTGAACTGGGTGCTATTGGCTTAAATGCAACATACCTTGATTATGGAAAGATGGAAGTTACCACACTTGCAGAATATGACGGAACAGGAGAGTATTTTACTGCATCTGATATGGTTGTTGGTTTAACTTATAGCAGGAATTTGACTGATAAGTTTGCAATTGGCATTACTGCAAAATATGTTCATCAGCAAATATGGAATTGTACTGCTAGCGCTCTTGCATTTGATCTTGGTGTGCTTTTTATATCTGATATTTATGGTTTAAGAGTTGGGGCAACCATAACAAATTTTGGCGATGATATGCAGTTGGATGGTAAAGACTTATATGTTCAACACGACATTGACCCTAATGCTTATGGTAATAACGAACAGATACTTGCAAAATTAAAGACAGATAGGTTCCCATTACCA
>JAFGID010000163.1 GCA_016929735.1 Ignavibacteriales bacterium
GAAAGAATAATGATCTTAATTTCTAATTGACCTATCCGCCAACTGGCGGATGATCTAAATAATGTCCAATGCCTAATGACCAATTAATTGAAAGATAAAAAAACCTGGAGCATTGGTCATTATGATTTTTTTTAGATCAATTAGAAATTAGATCAATTAGGTCAATTGAAATATGTTTTACACCTTCCGCCAGTAGTCGGACAGGTAGTAGAAAATGTTTTTTTTCATTTTTTTTCTATGGCTCGTTTTTGGTTGGTTTGGTTTAATAATAATTCTGAAAGGTTCATGGTTTGGTTATAATGGTTTTGAATTGTTGTTTATTTTGATCTTATTTTCTTTTACAATTTCATGGAATTGTGGATTTTAAAGGTTAAGAATATAGTGTAAAATTTTTTATGATGCAAGGGATAGTTTTTGGGGGGAGGTGAAAAGGTTGTAATAAGTTGTTATTTTTTTTGGGGATGGTTTTGTAATGGAGATTCGGGGGATTAAATTTGGTTGAAATGCAGTTTTTTAGATTATTGGTAATTATATTGGATAAGGCTTGGCAAAACCTGCGCCGATTTTAACGCATTCAAGTGTCAATAAATTTTAGAGGTTAAAACAGTGAACCAAACTCAAAATAAAGCACAGCCGAAGGCGGTCGGAGGGGGCGGGCAGGGTCAGATTTATGATATTTTTATGCTACATTTCATCTATAATATTAGACAGAATTAAATAGGAAATTAAAATATCATTTAGCAAATGAACTTGGACTTTTATTAATGTTGTTGTAAATAGTACGACAAAAATTTGACTATTTGTTTTCTTATTAATTGTTGCTTATCGCAGAATTAATTTTTCAAATTGCTTAATATTGAATTGTAATAGCTGCCAATTTCTCTTGATATTTTACAGCCAACCTTACCTAAAGAGAATTCCAGTTTATTATTTTCTTTTCTGATAAATATATCAGAACGATCACGATAGCAATAGGAATTGCAAGAGCAGAATTCACATTCTGAAAATATTTTACTGCAAATGGCTTTTATTTTTTCCATTTTTTCATAATCTATTTGGAACTTGAGATTATTAGGATTCCATTCACCAAATTTAAAAACATTTTTGTATTCTAAATTTTGAGACTGTCCAAAATTTGCTATAATAGAACCATCTGGCATTACGCTGAAGGGAAGTGTCAGATAATGATGTTCGAAATTCTCTAATGGAAAATCCCTTAACTCAGAATAGGATAATTGTACGTTTTTATTTTTAATAAAATATCTATGGGCAGCTATAAATTTTTTTATAAAATTAATATCATCGGGTGGATAAATATCTTTGGTAGAACAAGCGCCAACTTTATACAATAGCTGAAATATTATTGGAACGCCCCCAAAATGCTTACTTGCATACTCTAATGTTTCAACTTGCCTATTAACATTGTGTTTTGTTATTGTTGTTCGGAACATCGTATTGTTATTATATTTTGAGAATACTTTGGCATTTTTGTATACAATATCAAAGGTATCATTATTATTTTTCGCTGGACGATGTATATTTTGAATTTCTTCTAAGATATCAAAAGAAAGATTTATACCTGACATATTATTGGCAAGCCACATAGCATGAGATTGACACATCACACCATTTGTACATATATGAATGCCATAATTAGTATAATTATATTTTTGTGATAACGACTTTGTATATTCTACCGTTTTTGTTAACAAATCCCAAGCTATAGTTGGCTCACCTGTTCCATAATATCTTAGAAAAAAATGCTTCTTTGAGGAAACAGAATTAGTAAATGCAAATCTAATAGCTGATTTTGCACATTCAATATCTAAAAAATTAGTAGAAGAGTGATATGAATAACAATAGCGGCAGTCGCAGTTACAAAGTTCAGTAAGATTTAATGTTACCTTTGTAGGGCGATATTCCATCAGAGTTAATGCCATTGTTATGCTACATTTTATCTATAATATTAGACAGAATTAAATAGGAAATTAAAATATTATTTAGCAAATGAACTTGGACTTTTGATTATGTTGTTGTATATAGTACGACAAAAATTATACTATTTATTTTTTTATTAATTTTTGTATTTCGTGGAATTAGTTTTTCAAACTGCTTAATATTGAATTGTAATAGCTGCCAATTTTTATGTCCACCATTGACATTTTGAATCACTAGAATCCTGATTATGTTTGCTGTTTTCACATTTTACAATTTTCTCAATTTTAGGTGACTCACCACTTGGTGTTATTTGAACGTCTTCTTTTAAGTCACTCACATCGTTTAAATTGTTCAATTTTTGTGAAAACATTGAAAGTTCTTCTGAATTGAACATATTATTCTCCTTTCGTTAATAGTCCAAGTTCATTTGCTAAATGATATTTTAATATTTCTTTATTTGTAATACACCTATTGAAACCAGATTGCCTTAAATGTTCACAATCACCAGCACAAATATATTTACAAAAACATTCTTTACAGTTGTCATACAAATGAACATTTATTCTATTTAATTGTTTTATTTTGTTTAAATTAAATTCAAATTTATTTTTATCAATATCGAATTTACCAAAGTGAAAGAATTTATCCGATGTCTTCCTTGAACAGCAAGTTATTTCTCCTGTAGGAGTTAGAATCATAAGAGGATGTGTAATTGAATTACAATAAACAGTTCTCGGCTTCATAATATGATTAATTAATGAATTTTTTATTTTGATTTGATTGTTTACTGAATAGGATAACGCTTTAAGATAATTATCACAAAAATTTTTATGCGTTGGGGGATATATAGATGATTGATTAATTTCAGCCCTACCTATTTGAACAAGCGGTTCGAATGCCAGTTCAATATTGGGAAAGTTTTTTGATATAAATTTAACAATCCCAAGTAATTTATTAACATTACGATTTGTAACAGTTACTCTAATACCAAAAGGAACATTATTGTTATAGAAATATTTTGCATTTTGATAGACTATTGAGAAGCTTCCCTTACCATTTTTGAATGGTCTATGAAAATCATGATCTTCAGATAGACCATCTAAAGATATATAGAAGCCTTTAAAATTTTCCTTGATAAACTTAGCCTTTTTTTTGTTGAAAGCAGCATTCGTAATAGTTATATAAGTTTGTAAGCTAATATTATGTTTATAACAATTTGTTTTTGCATAAGAAATGCACTTAACTAATAAGTCCCAAGCCATTGTAGGCTCACCACCTAAAAATCTTAGATTAAGATTTTTTTTAAACTTAATACAGTTACCTAAAACAAAATCAATTGCACTTTTGGCAATATCCCAATGCATAACGTTGCTGTTTGCACCAGCATTTTCATGGCAATAAACACAGTTTAGATTACATAATGTCGATAGAGCTAATCCAAGAGTTGTTGGAGCAAATTCATCTATTATTCTATTATTTTCAGGAGTAATTTGTTTTGAAGGAAAGTTAGAAATTAGTTTTTTAAGAAAAGCATTATTTTCATCTAATTCGTTATTCAAATATTTTTTAATTATATATGCTGCTTCTCGATTAACAGACATCAATATTCCATAAAGAGGGGCATAAAAGATAAATATATTATCTTGATAAGGAATAATAAACATATCTTCTTTACAATATTTCATACTAATTGCCTTGATTGAAATATATAGAATCTGTTAATATGCTTGTATATCGTTAATTTCTATGGACATAACCTATTGATTAGCTGCCAGATTAATTTAAAATTATTTTCCCATATTAGAAAATCTATTGATTCATCCTTTCTCGGTATTTTTAATAATGTAGCAGTTAATACTTTTGTTCTGACATCAGCATCTCCTGGAATAATTCATTGTAGATTCATCAAGATTCAAATCGTGTGCGGCTGCAAGTCTATAATTATGGAATGTTAATTGCTTTTAATATAAAATATTTTATGGGAATTGTCAAGTGAAAAATTAATTTCTTGAAAAAATAATGAAAATATTAAGCCCCTGGTGGGCAAATTCCAAGCTCCAAATGACAAAATCCAAATAAATTGCAAAATTCAAAGACCAAATGCTCAAAAAAACATCGTAGATGTTCAATTATTGTAGGATTGAATGCCCACCGCCAGGTGATCCTTGTAGAGGATCAATAACTTTTAATTTAGTTGATTCTTGATTTCCAGTACCTGGGTCTCCTATGCATGTGAGCTATAGCCCAAATAACGATGGTATCATTGTTTTCAATTGTGTAAAGGATCTTAAATGGAAATTTGGGCACGTACGCTTTGTGAATATTTTCGGCTTCGAATAAATACCAGGTGGGATTCTTTTTTATTTTCCTTATTTGTTCAATTACAGATTGCTTAAATCGTTTCCCCAGACCTTTTGATTCAAGTTCATACCACTCAATCGCTTCATCGAATTCTTCGGAAGCTAATTCGTGGATCTTAATCTTCATGGTACAAGCTCTCAAAATCCAACAAATTTGCCCGCCCTTCGTTAAATGCTTTCATTCGGGCATTAACTTCTTGTATCCACGATTGGCGAATTTCATCTTCTTCATAGTCAATACTGGCAAGAATTAACTCAGCAAATGTTACTCGTTCATTCGGTGGCATTTCTAATGCTTTATCTAAAAGTGCTGCATCCATAATATTTTCTCCTTATGACAACTTATAATTAATTGTATCTCACACCGTTAATATAAAATATTTTGTGTGAATTGTCAATAGAAAATTTTATTTCATCTTAAAGTCAAATTGTTTCTTTATTTTTTTATGATATTTTGTAGGGCAAATTGATATGCTGCCCGATTTGCTTAAAATTATATTCCATTATTAGAAAATCTATTGATTCATCCTTTCTCGGTATTTTTAATAATGTAACAGTTAATACTTTTGTTCTGTCATCAGCGTCCCCTGGAATAGTTCATTTTAGATTCATCATGCTTCAAATCGTGTGCGGCTGCAAGTCTATAATTATGGAATGTTAATTGGTTTCAATATAAAATATTTTGTTTGGATTGTCAAGTGAAAAATCAATTTATTGCAAAAATAATGAAAATTTTAGGGGGCAAATTCCAGGTTCCAAATGCCAATTTCCAAATAAATTTCAAATTTCAATGACCGAAACTTCGTAGATGTTCAATTATTGTAGGATTGAATGCCCACACCGCCAAGTGATCTGCCTGGTAGCGGACCTTGTTGGTCACGTCAGGGCTATTCTTGAATTCTATCCCAACTCGCCGTTTCTCGCCTGGGAACTTTTCTTAAAATATTTGAGACCTTACTTTTTAAATCGTCGATCGATTTCTCAGCCAACCTGGATTCAAGAGACGAAATTAGTTCCAGTTGGGTCAATTGTTCATTTAGCAAATAGTTTGATAACTGGTTTAATGAAACGCCTTGAAATTTGGCGTGTTTTTCTAATCGTCGCTTTAATTCCCAGGGAACACGCAAAGTTAATACATTCGTATTACTCATAATTTTCTCTCCAAATTTTCAAAAAATCACCAGGTGTGACTAATTGAAAAGAAAAGCCTTTCAACTCAGCCTGTTTAAAATCTCTTACATTCGAAGTTATTAAATATTGACTGTTGCTTGCAAAAGCACACTCCACAAACATGTTATCTTTTTCATCCGATAAATTCGGTCTCAATAGAAAATAAATTGAATACTTTTTTGCCAATAAGGCTAATAAATCCAATACATCTTCTACTTCTTCTATTGTTAAATTTATTTTTCTTAGATTCTCAGTTCTTGATAGTACATCATAATATTCAAAATAAACAGGCGTTGAGATGGCAACCTGTAACTTCTCATCAATTATCATTTTTAAAATTTGATGCGAAGCTCCGCTACTACTATAAAGAGCAGAAAATAGAACATTGGTATCAAGAGTTATTATCATCACATTTATGATAGCAAATTTGAATACAAATGTCAAGAGAAAATATTATTCCTTGTCAAAATGATTAAAATATTGGGGGGGGCGCCTGTCGATGAACCAACAGGCTAAGAGGTGGAAGCATCCGCCAGTCTGCGGATGCTAATTTGTAAATCTCAAAACTCAATAACCGAAATTTTCTGCGCAACTGAATATCTGTGAAACCTTATTTTAATTTTTTTAACCTTAGTAACATAATAATATCCTATGAATTTAAACCTTATTACCTTATTATTCTCTTCCAATAAGCTAATAAGGTTCAGGGGATGGATATTTTGCTTGTTACTAAGGTTTAAAAACAAAAATACTGTGTCCGACTGCTGGCGGAAGGTTTTTCAAGAATACAAATTTTGATCATACCAAATAGAATTTGTTTTGTATGTCA
>JAFGID010000164.1 GCA_016929735.1 Ignavibacteriales bacterium
AAATTCGCTGAGTAGATTATTTGTGAAATACGAAAATTGCTTGCCTGCTGATTCAAATGAAGAAAACAACCACACCTGATATTGTGCTCCTGTGAAATGTCGTAAAAATCTTTCAAAATCAATAGGATTGCCCCAATTTAATATAGGTTCTGATGCAGCTCGTAAAGGAAGATATAAATAAATTGCACCTAAAATCGGTATGAAAAATAAAAGCATTTTTCCTATTTTCTTTAGGGAATGTAAATCCAATTTTTCTTTGCTAAAAAACAGATATGCAATGCCGGGTAAAATTAACAATGTTGTCATGTGATTTGTAAAACCTAGAGCAAGTGCAGCAGCCATCAGTATCCAACTATTTTTATAGAATTCAATTTTTTCATCTTCCAGTGAATAATATGCTTTCATTAAAAAATAGACTATAAGATTAATCAATAACAAATGCAAAGAATAAACCTCAACTGATGTACTTTGAAACCAAAACGTTTTTGAAAATGCTAAGACCAATGCACCTAGGATTGAAGCGAATAAAATTCCATTTTCATTAAACACATTTTTTGTTTGGCTAACCATCTCAACTTGTTTTTTCTTTTTAATTTGCTGATTTTTCTTTATAGTGTCAGTAACATTCTTTAGAATAATTCTTGCCGTTTTAATAAACAACCAGACAGCCATGCTTGTGCAAATTGCAGCAAATAAATTGGCTTGAAATATTTTTGAAAAAGGTAGTGGAATTTTTAAGAATAAATAGCCTAAAATTGTAAACAAAGGATACCCTGTCGGATGAGCAATTCCGAGATTGTATTGAACTGCAGCCAATTCACCCGAATCAATTTGAATAACTGATGGTGCAATTGTAAATAGATAAACTATGAAAACCGCTAATGCAGTTATTGCTGCTGAGTAGGTTTTTATTATTTGTTTTAACATAAATTCTAAAAAATATATTTAATTTTAATTAGAAATATAAATGAAAAAATGATTCTGAAGAAAGTAGATGAAATCAATTAGAAGATATTTTGTAAATTTAAATCGTAAATTTTAAGATAGAAAATAATTGTTGTATAATTATATATAATTTCGATTAATTAACTAATAAATTACTAACATCAAATGGAGAAATCATGAGTAAGGAAAAAACAACAAAAAAAGAAAACAAGAAAAAACCTCAAAAAACTCAAAAAGAAAAAAGAAAAGAAAAACAGGAAAAGAAGAGGAATAAGTAGTAGACTATTGTAAGAAATAACATTTTAAAAATCTCACTTAAGTTCCGAATATTACATTTTATAAGTTGCCCTATGTTTTTACATAGCGCAACTTTTTTCTCATTTAAAATATCTGATTAATTATTATTTTGCAACCCAAAATAACCCTTAAACATTTCAATGTTGTTTTTTATCATTGTCTTGAGTTTTTCATCAAAATCATTAACTGAATTAAACTCAAAATATTCGGCTAATAAAATTTTCTTTTCAATATCGGTAGGGATATTATTTCCTTTCAGAGCAAAAATATTTTGCAGCGCTATTTCCAATTGTTTGACGAATACATAATTTTCAAAAATATTCTTAAACATATCCCCTTGCTGTGTTTCGCTGCACAGTTCAAATAGAATTGTAGATGTTTCCTCGCCAAGGTATGTTTGCATTTGCTGTAGGTTCGTCAGCACATGAGTTTGAATTATAAATTCAAGATTAATTAAACCACCCCGTCCTTTTTTTAGATTAAAACCGATATCTTTTATCTCTATATTCTGTGAAATTAACTTGTTATACATCTTTATAGTTTCGTTAGCAATACTCTCACTGTCAATTTCTGTTACTTGTTCAATAATTGAATCAGTAAAATCACTATACAATTTTTTGTCTCCACAAATAAATCTCGATTTAAGCAGTGCTTGGAATTCCCATACTCTTGCCCTTTGTTCAATATATTTTTTATATTCGTCCATTGTCCAAACAAGTATTGAATTTTTACCCTCAGGACGCAATCTCAAATCAATTTGAATGGGCGAGAGGTTCTTATTCAACTCAAGTAAAATTTCTCGAAATATATCCTGCTTTTGTGTGAAGTCTTTTTCATCTTCGATAATAATTAATAAATCCAAATCGGAATTGAAATTCATATCATTTGCACCAAAGCTACCAAGTCCGGCAATAAAGTAATTAAAATCTAATTTTTCCTTTTCAATTAGATTAACAATTTGAAAATGAATATACTTCGTTAGGTATGTCGAAAATAATTTATAATTAATTAACTTCAATCCGAATTGGACCGACAAAATAAAACAGAGTTGTGTCAAAGAAATTTGATTAAATAAATCTTCTAAATCTTTCTTGAAAACATTTCGGGAAAAAATCATTTCTGAAAGATTTTTATCTTCCACCAAATAATTAATTGCTTTCAGCGAGAATTTGCAAATTTTCAGAAATTGCTCCATAAAACTCTCATCCTGCAGTTCTGAATACCAAAGCGAGGGCATTTGAGAATTAATTATCACTGCAGATAAATTAGCGAGCAATCTATCTGGTTCGATTGAAATTTTTAATTTTTCAATTAGAGAATTTTCAATCTCAGAAAATGATTCCATCGTTTTTTTATCAAATTC
>JAFGID010000165.1 GCA_016929735.1 Ignavibacteriales bacterium
TCAGCATCAACCGAAGGAGTGAAATACAATTTGATAGGATTATTTCTTGAACCAAGAGGGTTGGGGTCAATTTCTCTTGCTGTGTATATTATTATAAAAATAAGTGTAGGCAAAAGGTAAAGAAAATATTTTAAAATTTTCATTTCTATTCCACTCTAAATATGAACTTAAATTGTTTTTTTAACAAACCAATGTTAAGAAAATAACATTATAAAAACAAACTAAAATTTCCTTGATTAAATATTTGATATGGATTATATTCCAATAGTTTGATTTTTCATTTTATTCAACTTATGTCAGAAAATAAAAAAGACTTAGGAAAAAAGGGTGAAGATTTAGCTTGTAAATTTCTTGAAGAGCAAGAATATGAAATTATTCAGAGAAATTATACTTACGAGCATGGAGAAATAGATATTATTGCAAAATCACCCGATAATTGCTTGGTTTTTGTTGAAGTAAGGACTAAGACGAATACAATTTACGGTAAACCAGAGGATTCGGTAACAATTAAAAAGCGAAAGCAAATCAGAAAAATTGCAGAAGCATATCTTTGGGAAAAAAATATTGATAATATAGAATGCCGGCTTGATGTAATGGGGATTTTATTCTTGGAAGGTGAAAAACCGAGAATTGAACATTTTATAGATGCGTTTTAGTAATATTATATTTTTAAAAAAATTAACCTCATTTTTGAGATGTCAATATTTACTAATAAAATTTCTAAACTTTTACTATTTTAAGCATCAAGAAAAAAAATTATTTGTAAATGAAAATACCTGAAGTAATTTTTAAGCAAAGATTAAAATTTTCCGAGCAGTGGTATAATTTCCTTGCTACAATGACAGGGCTTACAGTTTTTACTATTGAATTTTTTCGTCAGGCGTTCATACGTCCATTGGAAGTAAGAGAAATTAAAAAGCATATGGATGAGTTGGGTGTAAAAACTTTTCCAATCGTTACTATTACAGGCTTCATAATAGGATTTGTTCTAGCCCTACAAACACAACCGATTTTGGCCAAATTTGGTGCGACGGAATTTTTACCCGCTATGGTTGCTATTTCAGTTGTCAGAGAATTGGGACCTGTTATTACAGCACTAATTTTTGCGGGTAGAGTTAGTTCAGGTATCGGTGCAGAACTTGGGTCGATGCGTGTTACAGAACAAATAGATGCCATGGATGTTTCTGGTGTTAATCCTTTTAAGTATTTAGTTGTAACAAGAATTATTGCCACAACAATTATTCTTCCGATACTCACTATTTATGTTATCTTTCTTGCGATGGTTGGATGTTTTATTGCAGTCATAGTAGCTGAACCAACGAGTTTAAGCTATTTCATTGATACTATAATAGAAGCAATAGCATTTGAAGATTTAATTCCCGGTATTTCCAAAACATTTGTCTTTGGTTTTTTGGTAGGTCTTGTCGGATGTTACAAGGGCTACACAACGGTAGGTGGAACAGAGGGTGTAGGTAAATCATCCACTACATCTGTGGTAATTGCATCTATGCTAATTTTAATTGTTGATGCTGTTTTAGTAAAACTTACGGCTTTAATATGGTAGAAAGAATTGTTGAAATAAATAATTTATCGAAAAAATTCGGTGATACAGTTATTCTAGATAATGTCTCTTTATTTACAGAACGTGGAGAAAACTTAATTGTATTCGGAAAAAGTGGAACAGGTAAAAGTGTTTTGTTAAAATGTATTATTGGTTTGTTAACCCCAGATTCAGGTGAAGTTTTTGTCCTTGGTCAAAATATTCATAAATTTAAAAGAAATGAAATAAATAATTTAAGAAAGAGTATTAGTTTTTTATTTCAAAATTCAGCACTTTATGATTCTATGACTGTGAGAGAGAATTTAGAATTTCCTCTAATTAGGAATTTCAAATTAACTCGTAAAATTATTACTGAAAAAGTACTTAATACACTTGAATTAGTCGGATTGGAAGATTCTATTGATAAGATGCCATCTGAATTATCAGGTGGTATGAGGAAAAGAATCGGGCTTGCTCGTTCAATCATCACAGAACCAAAATTAATCTTATATGATGAGCCGACAACCGGACTAGACCCGATTACTTCAAAAGAAATAAGTGAATTAATATTAAACCTTCAAAAAAAGTTAAATACCACTTCTATTGTTGTAACGCATGATTTAATTTGTGCTGAGATTATTGCCGACAGAGTTATTTTTCTTGTTGAAGGGAAAATTGCTTTTGAGGGTTCGTTAGATGAGTTAAAAAATAACAAAGATCCATTCTTGAAAAATTTCTTTAGTAAAAATATAATTAGTGAATAGAGGATAAAATGGCGAAAAAGTTGAAAGGTGTTCGTCTGGGGTTATTTGTATTTTTTGGGACAGTGCTTTTAGTAATTGCAATTTTTTCCATTGCTAGTAAAGAAGCACTCTTCCGAAGTGATATAATAATCAAAGCATACTTCTCAAATATAGAAGGGTTAAAAATAGGTGCCCCCGTCAGATTGAGCGGTTATAATATTGGTAGCGTTGATAAAGTTACGCTTATCCAGGATAAAGAAGGTTTTATCGAAGTAAAAATGACGATTGACGAAAATGTAAAAAAGTACATAAGACTTGATAGTGAAGCATCAATTGAAACGGAAGGAATTGTTGGTAGAAAAGTTATAAATATCACTCCGGGTTCACAAAATTCCATTGAAATTGAAGATGGGGGGATTATTATTGGAAAAGAGCCAACAAGTGTTTCTCAAATACTTGTCAGTGTTGAAGAAATTGTCGCAAACACTGAGAAAGTAACTCGGGAATTCTCAGAAGTAATTGAAAAAGTAAATAAAGGAGAAGGAACTTTCGGAAAACTTGTTAATGACGACGCTCTTTATCTTACAACTATTAAAATTATTGAATCAGCTGATTACAGTTTGAAAATTATGACACAAAGATTAGAAGAGATATCATCATTCATAATTGAATCGGGAGTTAGTATTGAGAGTGTTATAGGTAATGTTGATAGTGTAATTATTGGAATTCGTGATTTAGTTACAAATGTCCAAGAAGGGAAAGGCGTTTTAGGTGCTTTAATTGCTGATGAGACTTTATATGATTCAATACGTGTTGTGATTAATAATCTGGTAAAGACAACCGATGAAGCGGTTAGAGGTTCAAGGAGTTTTGTTGAGAATATGGAGGCGCTTAAACACAACTGGCTTTTTAAAGGATATTTTGAAGGAATTGGATATTGGGATACCGAAGAATATGAAAAAAACATAAATGAAAAGATTGATGAATTGAAAAGACAGAATACCGAACTTGATAGGAAAATAATCGAATTAAAGGAATTAGAAAAAAAGCTAAATAAAAATTAA
>JAFGID010000166.1 GCA_016929735.1 Ignavibacteriales bacterium
GGTATGGAGGGGGGTCATAGCAAAAGAAGGGTCTTGCATGCCGGGGGAAGCGCAACGGGTAAATTTGTTGTTGATTTTTTGATTTCTAAAATCAAAGAAAATAAAAAAATTTCTGTTTTTGAAAATTTTTATACTTACAATTTGATTTCTGATAACAATTCCTGTTACGGAATAAATGCTCTTGATTTGAAATCTAACGAGTGTTATTCTTTCCTTTCTTCATCAACAATACTTGCTACTGGTGGTGCTTCAGGTATATATCTTCGAACCACAAATCCAAATGTTTCAACGGGTGATGGAATAGCTTTAGCTTACGAAGCCGGGGCCGAAGTTGTTGATATGGAATTCATTCAATTTCACCCTACCGCATTATATCTTGAACATGGCGAAGCTTTTTTGATTACTGAAGCCATTAGGGGCGAAGGTGCTTACTTGCTCAACCATAACAACGAGAGATTTATGCCCAAGTACCATAAACTTGCTGAACTTGCGCCACGCGATGTGGTTGCAAAAGCAATTTTCAACGAGATGAATCTTGTGGGAAAAAATAATATCTTTCTAAAACTTGACCATCTTGATTCCGTGTATATTAAGAACAGGTTCATAAATATTTATAATGAATTACAAAAGTACGGGTTGGATTTAACGAAAGACCCCATTCCTGTAGCACCTGCTGCCCATTATACAATTGGAGGAATTAAAACTGGTTATCATTCAGAATCAAGCATTAAAGGACTTTTAACGGCTGGCGAGGTTTCGTCAACCGGAATACACGGTGCCAACAGACTTGCAAGTAATTCTTTGCCTGAGTGTATGGTCTTTGGAAAAAGAGCTGTGGATTATGCAAAAGAATTTTATGGTGTCCAGTGCCCAGATAATTGCGATTCAGAAGATTTGGTTACTAATAAATCGAAGGAAGAGGAATACAAATATTATAACCATTATCTCGCAGACCTTATGACAAATAAAGTTGGCATCGTTCGTTCAGAAAAATCTATTTCGACAGCATTAAAAGAAATATCAAAAATTAATAAACTGTTTAATTTTACTAAAAACGAATATTATTCAAACCTGCTATTAAAACTTCTTGATATTTGTAAGTTAATTTCTATCTCCGCTCTTGAGCGACACGAAAGCCGCGGTGTTCACATTCGAGAAGACTTTCCCGAAGAAAATCCTGAATTTCTTTTTCATATAGTACAGCAAAAGGATAAACCAATTAAATATTTGCCTGTGGAGCCCAATTATGATTACGTCTGGTGATATATTAAAATCAAAATCTGTTGATAAATTGATAACTCTTGCCCTCAACGAGGATATTGGTAGCGGAGATATAACCACAAATGCATTAATAACTGAAAACGAAAACGCAACCGCTTTCCTTTTAGCAAAAGAGGGAGGAATTGTTGCTGGTCTTGATGTTTGTAAAAAAATATTTCTCAAACTTGATAGAAAAATTAAATGGATTAATCTTGTTGAGGAAGGTTGTCTTGTTAAACCAATGACCAAGTTAGCAATTATTGATGGAAGCTATAGGACTATTTTAACATGCGAGCGGACCGCCTTGAATTTTTTACAAAGAATGTCGGGCGTGGCAACGTTAACCAATCAATTTGTTAAAAAATTAAGCGGGTTGAACACAAAAATTCTTGATACACGAAAGACTTTGCCGGGCTTTAGGTTGCTTGATAAATACGCCGTTGCTATGGGTGGTGGATCAAACCATAGAATGGGACTATATGATATGGTAATGATAAAAGATAACCACATTAGAATTTCCGGAGGAATTACTCAAGCTGTTAAGCACATAAGAAAATTAATAAAGAAAAATATTAAAGTAGAAGTAGAAACAACAAACCTTGATGAGGTTGCTGAGGCGTTATCTTTAAAAGTCAACGTAATTATGCTTGACAATATGTCTATTCTTATAATGAAGAAAGCTGTAAAAATTATAAATGGAAAAATAAAAACAGAAGCCTCTGGTGGAGTTAACCTCGATAATGTTAGAAAAATCGCTTTATCTGGTGTTGATTATATCTCCATAGGAGCTATTACCCATTCAATTAAAGGATTAGATATCAGTTTGGAAATTGATAATAATCCATAAATTTTTTGTCTTATTACCTCTGCCGGCAAAAAGGAGAATTATAATGTTAGAAAAAGGAATTTACGTTGAGCAAATTAAAAAATTAAAAAGAAAGAAAAACGCGGTAATACTTGCCCATAATTATGAAAGACCCGAAATACAGGATTTAGCAGATTTCGTCGGTGACTCACTAGGGCTTTCTCAACAAGCAAGTAGAACCCAAGCTAAAATCATAGTTTTTTGCGGAGTACATTTTATGGCGGAAACAGCAAAAATAATTTCTCCACATAAAAAGGTTTTAATTCCCGATGTAGAGGCGGGGTGTTCTCTTGCCGACAGTATTTCCATTGAGCAGCTAAAAAAATGGAAAAAGGAAAATCCAGATGCGGTTGTTGTTTCTTACGTAAACACCACTGCGGAGATAAAAGCCGAAAGCGATTACTGCTGTACTTCTTCTAATGCTGTTCAAGTAATAAATGCAATTCCTGAAAACAAAGAAATTTTATTTTTACCTGATAAATTCCTTGGTAATTATGCTGCTGCAATGACTGGACGAGAACTAATGGTTTGGGACGGTTGTTGTCATGTACATGAAAAAATAGGCGATATAGATTTAAATGCTGCTCAAAGCAAATATCCAAACGCTGAAATTCTTGTTCATCCCGAATGTGGGTGTTCGTCTTCGTGCATGCTTAAATCTACTTTGTTCGAAGATTGTAAGAACATAAAAATCTTTTCTACAAGTGGTATGGTTAATTATGTGAAAAAATCATACGCGCTAGAATTTTTGATTGCTACAG
The DNA here is from genome assembly GCA_016929735.1 of Ignavibacteriales bacterium. GTDB lineage: Bacteria > Bacteroidota > Ignavibacteria > Ignavibacteriales > Melioribacteraceae > JAFGPR01. Next base: position 2,887 of record JAFGID010000166.1, read on the forward strand.
AAACAGGTATTATCCACCAATTAAAAAAGGTTGCGCCAGAGAAATTATATCACCCTGTTAGCGAGGATTCAATTTGTGAATATATGAAATTAACGACATTAGAAAAGTTATATACCTCTATACAAAACGAAGTGTTTGAAGTAGTTGTTCCAGAAAGGATTGCCAAAAAAGCACTAATTCCTATAAAAAGAATGTTAGAAATTTGTTAAGACACTAATTTTCTTTAAAAATATTTTGATGATGTTTATATACATGTATATTATTCTTGTGGTTCTATTAGTTGGTTGTTATACAAAGCTTCCAAAGATTCCTACCTATAACCCAAATTCGGAATATATTATAGAAAATAATAGAATAAAGAATTTCCGTAGTAGCAATAAATTGTTTGATGAAAAAATTTTAGGCATTTGGGTTATCGAAGAAATTTGGATTGACTATGGTATTAAAGTAAAATTATTAAATTTTGATACTTATAATAATATTTGTTTTTTTCCAACACACGAAAGTGTAGGCAGTAAAGTCTATAAAGGCATATACTCAACTAATTCTGATACGCTTATTGTATATTTTAATAATCAACAAAATATTGAGATGTACCATTTTGAAATAATGGAGAATATACTTTTGTTAAAAGCTTTTGATGAGTACAAAAACAAGCCTAGAATAATAAGAGAATTCTCTTGGAACAGAGGTTAATATAATTAATTGTTTTATTTTAAAACTATAGTTTTA
>JAFGID010000167.1 GCA_016929735.1 Ignavibacteriales bacterium
GCAACAAGAAAAGCATCGGGGATGGTATTGAATGCAATTGCAGATGAATTACCAACTTTAATTGGTGGTTCGGCAGATTTAATGGAATCTAATAATGCTCAAATAAAAAATTCTAAACCTTTTTCTCCTGAAAGTCCTGATGGAAGAAATATTTATTTCGGAATACGCGAGCATGCTATGGCTGCTATTTTAAATGGTATGTCGCTTTATAAGGGAGTAATTCCTTTCGGTGCAACTTTCTTGATATTTTCAGACTATCTAAGACCATGTTTACGGATTGCTTCTTTCTCAGAAACGAAAGCAATTTATATTTTCACGCACGATAGTATTGGAGTTGGTGAAGATGGTCCTACACATCAACCAATTGAGCAATTAAGTTCTCTCAGAGCAATTCCAAATTTAATTTTAATTCGACCTGCTGATGCTAACGAGACAGTTTACGCTTGGGAAATGGCAATTGAACACACCGGCAGTCCTGTTATTTTATGTTTGACAAGACAAGATTTACCCGTTTTAGATCGGACAAAATTTAATTCCGCTAAAGGGACAATAAGAGGAGCATACATTTTAAAAGATTGCGATAATGTTCCCGAGATTATTTTACTCGCTTCAGGTTCAGAAGTATCACTTGCAGTAGAAGCAGCATATATTTTAGAAAAAGAAAATATTAGAGTAAGGGTTGTAAGTTTTCCAAGTTGGGAATTGTTTGAAAAACAAAGTCAGGAATACAAAGAAGAAGTCTTACCTTTCATTGTTAAAAAACGAATTTCAATAGAAGCAGGTGTGAAACAAGGATGGGAAAAATATGTTGGAGACGAAGGTGATTTTATTTGTATTGAATGTTTTGGTGCCTCTGCACCTAACAAAGTTTTATTTGAGAAGTATGGATTTGCAGTAGAGAATGTTATTAGAAAATGTAAGAGGTTACTGTTAAACAAGTAATCAAATAATGTCTAAATTTATTTATTTCCTAATTATTTACACCTTATCTGTTGAGCTTTGTTTCTCTACTGGTAGTCTTCGTGGTTTTGTTACAGATTCAACAAATGGCGAAGCAATAGTATATGCAAATGTTTATATAGAATCGACACAACAAGGTGTAGCAACAGATACTAGAGGATATTATTTCATTCCTTCAATTCCCTCAGGTACACAATTAGTAATAGTATCTTGTGTAGGATATAAAACAAAAAAAAATGATATTGCCATTCAGAATAATAAAATTACAGAACTTAATGTGGAACTTATCCCTACTACATTTCAAATTGATGATTTATATATTTATGGGCAAAAATCTGCAGAGAATGAAACAAATCTTGGCTTAGAAAAAATATATGCTCGCGAAATTGAAATTTTACCTACAGGAATCGAATCGGATATTTTCAGAGTAATTCAAACATCACCGGGTGTCAGCACGACGGGTGATATCACTTCAAAATATTACGTAAGAGGAGGGGGGAGCGATCAAAATGTTGTGCTTCTCAATGGTGCTCCAATTTATTATCCATATCACGCCCTTGGAACGATGAGTGTTGTTGACCCTGAAATTATTAATATGTTGGAATTTTTCAAAGGGGGATTTACATCTCAATATGGCGGAAGATTATCTTCTATATTAAATATCGTAACAAAAGATGGAAATAAAAATAAATTTCAAGGTGGTGCGCAGGCAAGTTTTTTGTCGGGCAAATTATTTCTTCAAGGACCGATCCCTAACGGCTCTTTTTTTGTTACCGGCAGAAAAAGTTATTTTGCTGATGTTTTGAAAAAATATTTTAATAACAAAGATGCACCATTTGATTTTTATGATGTGACATTCAAAGTGAGTTACTCCAATCAGGCAATTGATAAAGATAGTAAATTCATTGTTCATGGATTTGCAAGTGGTGACTTTGTTGATTATGAGGACGAGTTAAAGGAAAATTATTCAATAAGAAATCAAATTATTGGAATGACTTGGGATAAAGTTTGGTCAAGTCCACTTTTTTCACATTTTGAATTGAGTTATAGCGGATTTCAGGCAGAAGTAATTCCTAATTTAAGTAATTCAAAACCACGTTCTAATCAGATAGTTGATATTACGCTAAAGTCTGATTTTGCTTATGTTTACGATAATAAAGATGAATTTGGAATTGGAATGGAAAACAAATATTTCGGTTCAAAATTAAATGTATTAAACCTTTATGGTCAAAGGATGAACTATGATGAATGGGGTTGGGACTTAACGATATATTCAAATTATAAATTTTTAAGATGGGAGAAAATTGGATTTGACATCGGTGTTAGGGCAAAATTATTAGCTATCTCAAAAAAGCGACCATTTCTTTTAGAACCAAGATTTAATTTTACATACCACCCTACAGCATTAGTCTCACTCAAAGCATCGGTTGGTAGATATTCTCAGGAGGTTTTAACATTAACTGATGAGAATGAATTGATCTCAATTTTCGAACCTTGGATAATTATACCTGATTACATTGAAGCTCCTGAAGCAACACAATTTAGTGCAGGTTTAGAAATGTATATAACAGAAAATATGACTTTTGAAATAGAAGGATATTACAAATTGATTGATAACTTAATTGATATTAATAGAAAAAAATTTTCAGCAAAGGATAATGATTATGTTAATGCTGATGGACATTCATACGGTGCAGAGATTTTATTAAAATTTCAACCGAGAGATTTTTTTATCAAACTATCTTATGCTTTGGGATGGGCTTATAAAGTTAATGGGGGTAAGGAATATTATCCCCGATATGATGTCCGACATTCAGCAAATATTTTATTTGGTATTAATTTTGGCAATGGATGGCAAGGCAATCTGATGTGGACTTTTAATTCGGGTATGCCATTTACACCAATCGCAGGTTTTTACGATAGACTGGATTTCCCGACATTACCTCCTTCACTATATTCAACTAATTTTATACCTGTAATATTTTGGGGTGATAAAAATAGTGCAAGATTACCAGTATATCATCGTCTTGATATAAGCGCATCAAAGGAATTTGAAATTTTTATTACAGATATTACAATTGGTGTTAACATTATTAATGTTTATAACAAAAAAAATATTTTTTATTTTGATAGAGATACGGGTGAAGAAGTTTATATGCTTCCATTTTTCCCATCAGCATTTGTTAAGGTCGAATTATGAGAATTTTTTTATACATACTGTTGCTGAGCATTCTTTTAATATCTTGTGAAGAAAATTTTAGTCCCAAAACTGAGTTTAAAGAAAAATATGTTTTATATTGTTTGGTAAATGCTGACGCTACGTGGATACAAATCCAAGCTTTCGCTTGGATAGCAAATATTTATGATGTTGAGGGAATAGATCCAAATAAAAAAACAATTAAACCGAATATTAGGGGTGCTAAGCTAACTTTATTTAAAAAAAATTTTCAATATCCTTTTTATGAATATTCGGAAGTTCATACAAGTCAATATGATACTTTAAAAAACTATTTTATTACAAATATATCGAATCCATCACCTGATAGAGACATCTCGATTAAAGCTGCACTTACAAATGGTGTAGTACTAAGTGGAAAGACTAGCATTCCAATGAATCTAAATTTAGAATTTTCTTACACATTTGCGAGTGGATTTACAACTAATATTAATAAATTTCATCATGGTTATTCTTGGATAATTGATTGGAGTGGATCTTTCGGTGAACATGATGAGCATTTATTCTTTACCAAAATTTTCATTAATTATTATAAACAAGTTGGTACAGATAAAATTTATGGAAGTGTTGAAGTTCCAATTAAAATTATACAAAAGAACGGGCAGGATATTCCCGTGTATCCAACCTATACATATACACATTCAATAAGCTTTGACTATGATGCTTTTGATTGGGCAATGAAACAGATTGCGGGAAATGATCCAAATAAGGCAGATTACAATATAATTAATCTAATACTTTCAATTGACGAGTTTGATCTAAATTTATCTAAATTTTATTCAAGTGTTAACGGTTATCTTGATCAATTCTCAATAAGAATTGATGAGCGAACATATAGTAATATTAATGGTGGGATTGGTATATTTGGTTCCTACACGTCAACAATGATTGACTTCGAAATAAATAAAGCTTACGTAGAATCCTTTGGTTATAAAAGGTACTAATTTATAACAGATATTTAATAACTACAAATCCTCCTATTAATAAAACAGTAAATGCAATCGCCAACCAGTTAAAGTATTTATCAATAAATTTCTTTATCTGCTCGCCATATTTCCATACAAGCCAAGCAACCAACATAAATCGTGCTGTCCTACCTAATAGTGCGGCAATAGTAAATAGAATAAAATTTATTTCAAATGCTCCTGCTGAAATCGTAAACACTTTGAAAGGTATTGGTGTAAATCCTGCTGCAAAAATTACCCAAAAATTCCATTCCTCATATAATACTTTCATATCAGAGAAAACAGCAGGTGTAAAACCCGGAATATTATTAAAGAAAAACCAGGCAACAGAAGTAAATTCATTGCTTCCACTCCACCAAATAAAATGTCCAATAGCATAACCAAAAATTCCGCCAAGCGTAGAAGCTATTATGCAATAGGTGGCAAATTTGAATGCTTTCTTTCTCAATCCTAAAATTAAAGCGATAAGTAGCGGGTCAGCTGGAATTGGGAAAAAAGATGCTTCAACAAAAGAGCAAACAAAAAGTGCAATTAGCCCATACGGAGTTAAAGCCCAATGCAACACCCAGTCATATAATTTTCTTAGCCATTTCATAAAAGTTTTCCAAATTTGAAATTCAATTATACAATAATTATTTTATCTAAATAAATAAAAAAATATTAAAATGTAGTGGTTATTAAAATTATTAAGTTTATATAAGTTTTAATATATTTACACAGCAAAATATTTACAAAAAGTAAATTTTAAAAATATTTATAGGAACTAATATGGAACCAACAAAATCAGGACGTCTACTTTCTTTGGATGTATTCAGAGGTATCACAATTATGGGAATGATACTTGTAAACAATCCTGGAACTTGGAGTGTGATTTATCCCCCATTAAAACATGCTGCTTGGCATGGTTGCACACCCACCGATTGGATTTTTCCTTTCTTTTTGTTCATTGTTGGAGTTGCTGTTACTCTTTCTCTTTCAAAAAGAAAAGAGCAGGGAACCGGAATGGTTAAATTATATGGTAAAATATTTTATAGAGCAGGAATGTTATTTCTTCTCGGGTTAGTAATGGCGGGGTTTTGGGAATATGATCTATCAACAATTAGAATTCCAGGAGTACTTCAAAGAATAGGGGTGGTTTATTTGATCACTGCAATATTATTCTTGAATTTTAATTTTAAAACGTTGACTTATATTGGTATATCGTTTTTATTAATTTATTGGTTTGCGATGACACTAATTCCAGTTCCTGGTGTTGGTTATGCAAATTTAGAACCCACGACAAATCTTGCAGCCTGGTTAGATAATCTTCTGCTTAATGGTCATCTGTGGAGTGGAACAAAAGTTTGGGATCCGGAGGGAATTTTAAGTACCATACCTGCAATATCAACTTGCTTAATGGGTGTCCTTACAGGATACTTGCTGAGAAGCCAAAAAGATGATAAGGAAAAAGTTCTACAAATGTTTGCTTATGGAATCGGTGCAATTGTCATTGGTTACATCTGGGATATATTCTTCCCTTTCAATAAAAGCATTTGGACTAGTTCCTATGTAATGTATACTGGTGGATTAGCATTAGTATTTCTTGCGATGTGTTATTATTTAATTGATATGAAAGGATACAAATGGTGGATTAAACCATTTCAAGTTTATGGTATGAATGCAATAACAGTTTTCTTTGCGTCAGGAATAGTTGGCAGGTTATTATTTAAAATAAAAGTGGCAGGGCCTGATGGTAATCCTATGGAATTAAAAACATATATTTTCAATAATTACTTTTTATCTTGGTTAGAACCAATTAATGCTTCGCTTGCTTATGCAATTGTATTTATTTTAATATGGCTTGGTTTAATGTGGATTTTGTACGCAAAAAAAATATTTATTAAAATTTAATTTTTAGGAATTAAATAGGAATAGATAATGAAAAATTCTAAAAATTTCAAAGTTATACCTGAAATTTTCAATTACTTAACAAAAGATTTTGATAAAAGAGAAAAAAAACCGATACTGGGTCATAAGTTAAATGATAAGTATGTTGACATATCATACAAACAATTTGAAAAAGAAATAATAAATTTTACTTTTGGACTGGAAACCCTTGGTGTAAAACGAGAGAAAAAAATAGCTATCATCTCAGAGAACAGGCCTGAATGGATTTATTCTGATATGGCAATTCTTTCGCTTGGAGCAATCAATGTTCCTCTTTATCCGATATCAACTGCTGACCAAATTAAGTTTATTTTAATTGATTCTCAAAGTGAAGGAATTATCGTTTCTAATAGTTACCAATTGAATAAATTGCTTAAAATTAAAGATGAATGCAAACATTTGAAATACATCATAGTATTAAACGATATGGATCTAAGCAATTATGAAAATATTTATACCTTTAAAGAAGTACAACAGCTTGGTAATAAATATCAGGAAGAATATCCCGACTTGCTTAAAGATAGCATTGCACAATTAAACGAAGAAGATATTTGTACAATAATTTATACTTCGGGCACAACCGGTGAGCCAAAAGGTGTAATGTTAACTCATTCGAATATTATGTCCAATGTAATTTCTTGTGTTAATATTCTACCGGTTGATTATAATGATGTATTTCTCTCATTCCTTCCATTGTGTCATATTTTTGAAAGGATGGCCGGGTATTATCTTGCTCTTTATATTGGCGCAACTATTTATTTTGCTGAGAGTATAGAAAAAATTGCAACGAATTTTTTGGAAGTAAAACCAACTGTTATGACTGCTGTTCCAAGATTATTCGAAAGAATGTATACTCGAATTAAGAAAAACGTTGAAAGTCAAAAATCATCCAAGCAAAAAATATTTGAATGGGCGATAGATATTGGAAGGAAATATGCTCAAGCAATACGATACAAAGAGAATATACCGATTGGATTGAATGTTAAGCATAAATTAGCTCAAAAGTTAGTTTATAAAAAATTAAAAGCAAGAACAGGTGGAAGGATTAGATTTATGATTTCGGGTGGGGCACCCCTTCCGCGGGAGTTAGGTGAATTTTTTGAAGCAGTCGGACTGATAATTCTTGAAGGATATGGTTTAACAGAAAGTTCACCTGTTATAGCTGTTAACAGAGCAGATGATTATAGATATGGAAGTGTAGGAAAAATAATCCCTGGCGTTGAAGTCAAAATTGCAAAGGATGGTGAAATTCTTGTTCGAGGTCCGAATGTTATGAAAGGATATTACAATAATAAAAAAGAAACTGATGCAACACTCATTGATGGCTGGTTGCATACGGGTGATATCGGGGTTTTTGATGCACAAGGATTTTTAATTATTACAGACAGAAAAAAACATCTTTTTAAAACCTCAGGTGGTAAATATGTTGCACCAGCACCAATAGAAAATTTATTTTCTTCAAGCCGCTATGTTGACCAGTTTGTATTAATCGGAGATAAAAGGACCTATCTCAGTGCTTTGATTGTTCCTGACTTCGATGCAATAAAAGAATATGCTGATGCACATCGTATTCAATATTCTTCCGATGAGGAATTAGTGAAGATGAAACAAATAAATGAATTACTGGATGAAGAACTTGCGAAATTCCAGAAGAATTTAGCTACTTTTGAAAAAGTTCGCAAATTCACTTTACTCGAAAGACCTTTCTCAATTGAGAATGGCGAATTAACTCCAAAATTGAGCGTTAGAAGAAAAGTAATTGAAGAGAGATATCGTGATTTAATTGATGAGATGTATCGTGAAAATAAATAAATTTTTTCTAAATAAAAACAGGTGATAAAAATGATTAATTACTTAAATAGCAATTTCGAAAACTATATCGAAGAATTGAAAGATTTTCTTCGTATTAAAAGTATTAGTTCTAAAGAAGAACATAAAGATGATATGATTAATTGCGCAAATAATGTTGCTGATAAGATGAGAAATATTGGTCTTGAGAATGTTAATGTATTTCAAACTGAAGGACATCCGATAGTTTATGGTGATTGGTTACATGCGAAAGGAAAGCCGACAGTTTTAGTCTATGGTCATTACGATGTGCAACCTGTCGACCCATTAGATTTATGGGACAATCCTCCATTCGACCCGATTATCAAAGATGGAAAAATTTGGGCGCGTGGTGCTAATGATGATAAGGGGCAAATGTTCGGACATTTTAAAAGTGTAGAAGCGTTTATGAAAGTAAAAGGGGAACTGCCTGTAAATATAAAATTTTTAATCGAAGGTGAAGAGGAAATAGGCAGTCCAAGTTTAACTAAATTTTTGCCTAAAAATAAGGATTTATTAAAAGCAGATTGTGTCTTAATTTCCGATACAAGTATGTTTGCACCTGATACACCAACCATCACTTACGGCTTGAGAGGTTTGACTTATATGGAGATTGAAGTAACCGGACCGAATAGAGATTTACACTCAGGCAGTTTCGGTGGTGCAGTTGCTAATCCGATAAATGAATTAGCAAAAATAATTTCGCAACTTCAAGATAAAAGAGGAAAAATAAAAATCCCCAATTTCTATGATGATGTAGTTAAACTCACAAAAAAAGAAAGGGATAATTTTAGGAAGTTAAAATATTCTGACAAACAGCTCGCCCAAGAATTAGGTGTTAAGCAATTACAAGGCGAAGAAGGTTATATCACATTAGAAAGATTATGGGCTAGACCGACTTTAGATTGCAATGGAATTGTTGGGGGTTATACGGAAAAAGGTGCAAAGACGGTCCTACCATCAAAAGCAAGTGCGAAAATCAGTATGCGACTAGTTCCTAATCAAGACCCGAAAAATATTGCTAAGTTATTCGAAAAATATGTTCGCTCTATTGCACCGAAGAGTATTCAATTAAATGTTAGTGATTTGCATGGTGGTTCACCATTATTATCTCCTTTAACAGATAAAGCGGTGATTGCGGCAGCCAAAGCAACCGAAAAAGCATTTGGTAAAAAAACAGTTTACACTCGTGAGGGGGGATCTATTCCTATTGTAGTTGAATTTATGAAACAATTAAAAGCAACACCCATACTGATGGGAATGGGGCTTGATACGGATAACATACATTCACCTAATGAACATTTTCTATTAAAGAATCTAAAATATGGAATGCTTAGTTCGTTATACTTTTTAGAAGAATATTCAAAAATTTAAAATTTTTAATCTTCGTGCCTTTGAGTCTTAGCGGCATTTGTTTAGCCACAAATACACGAAGGCACAAAGGAAATAAATATGAAAATTTATTCGAAAACAGGTGATGAAGGAAAAACTTGTCTTGCAAGTGGCAAGAAGGTTTGGAAGAACGATATAAGAGTTGAAGGTTATGGAACTGTCGATGAATTGAATTCCATTTTAGGTCTAGTAATTTGTGAAATAAAAGATAAAAGAATAAAAAAGATTCTACTCAAAATTCAGAATGATTTATTTACACTTTGTCTGGATTTGGCATATCCAATTGAAGATGAGAAGAAGAATAAGAAAGTAAGTCGAGTTACAGACGGAATGATTAACTATATCGAAAATAATATTGATGAATATGAATCTCGCTTACCGAAGTTGGAAACTTTTATCTTACCGAATGGTTCCAAAGGTGCTAGTTTTTTACATCTTGCAAGAAGCGTATGCAGGAGGGCAGAACGAAAGGTTGTGGCTCTTGCACGTAAAATTTCTTTAAATAAAAAATGTATTGTATATTTGAATCGTCTTTCTGATTTTTTATTTGTTCTTTCACGTAATGAAAATTATAAAAGCCACACACCCGAAATTAAATGGTAAAAGTAAGGGGGGTGAAATTGGCTTCGACGGGATTATTTAGTCAATAAATGGCGCACCGTGTTTGTCGAAGACACGTTAAACAGCGGCAAAAAAAATAACTGATAACTATTCTTATAGTTTAGCTGCTTAATTTTAAGCAGCCGTTCTTTCGACTCTTTCATATCGGGGTTGGAATGAACGTCGTTTAGGTATGATAGCTGACTTGAGAGCCTGAGTAAAGAAGGTGAAATTATTTTCAGGTTGGTTGATTTGAAGCGTGTCTACTCGCGTCAAATCAACGAGATTAAAAAATAGACTATGTGTGTAGATGTTTGTTGAAGGGTAATTTCGGACGCGGGTTCGACTCCCGCCACCTCCACTATATAATTTTCAAATATCAAATTCCAAATGACAAATAGATTACATATTTTTAAGATTAAAAAGCAAATCTATTTTTTGCCACGACCTTCAGGTTTATACTACTAAAATGGATTGTATAACTAGAATACGCAATGTGCCAAATCTATATTTTGATAATCACTTAAAAAAAAATAAATTATTATTTTTTATTGCACAGATTAAATTTATAATTTAATTTTATAGTTGTTATGAAAAAAATTATTTTCACAAAGCTCAATGGTGCCGGAAATGATTTTATTCTTCTTGATGAGAGATTAAATAGTAAATTAGAAATTAAACCTAAAATCATTAAGAAATTATGTCAACGAAGAACTTCAATTGGTGCCGACGGGGTTTTGGTAATAAGTGCTCTTGCGGGTTATGATTTTGAATTAAAATATTATAATGCTGATGGCTACGAAGGCTCGCTGTGTGGTAATGGCTCAAGGTGTGCAATTCATTACGCAAATACATCGGGCAGGCTTAAAGATAATAAGACAAAATTTCTTTGTAGTGGAGTAGAATATTCGGGTGAAATTATTGGTGATGAATTGGTTAAATTTAATCTGAATAAGCCAAATGAAATTAAACAAAATATTGAAGTTAATATTGATAACAAAAAATTTATTTGTGATTTTATTGACAATGGTTCACCACATTTAATTGTTAATTACGATAGATTGAAATTTAATGATGATTTTAATAAATTTTCAGCCATTGAAGTAGGGAAAAAATTCCGATATGCTGATTATTTCAAACCAAAAGGAACAAATGTAAATTTTGTTAAGTTAGAAGGTGATAAAATTTTACTCCGAACTTACGAAAGAGGAGTGGAAGACGAGACTTATGCTTGTGGAACAGGTTCTGTTGCTTCTGCTATGATATCATATTTAAAATATAATTTACAACCCCCCGTAAAAGTGATCACGAAAAACGGGAATGAACTTTTAGTGGATTTTAAATATGTTGGAAATATTTTTTTGGCTGTATCTTTGACAGGTCCAGCAAAAATAGATTTTGAAGGACAAATAATAATTTAATATAGGAATAACAAATGGGAAAAATTATTTTTTCAGTCAGGTACGAAATTAAACCTGAAAAAAGAAATGAGTATTTAGAAACAATTCATGAATTAAAGAATATTGTTTTTGCAGAAGGATTGGAAAGTTATTCGGTCTTTGAAGATAAATCCAAGAATGGATTCTTTGAAGAGATTTATATTTTCGATAATGCGGATTCTTACGAAAAATTTGATGATGCAGAAAATGAAAGAGTTGAAATCCTTGTAAATAAACTTTCATCTTATATAAAAGAAAATTCGACAAAATATTTAACTTTGTCAGAAGTTTAATTTTGTTAACTGCCAAAATTGTTATATGTACGAGTATATTTCAGCAATACATGTTCACTCCAAATATTCTGATGGTACAGGAAAGGTAGAAGAAATTGCAAAAATAGCCAGCGATATGGGTATTGATTTAGTATTACTAACTGACCACAATACCCTGAGGGCAAAAAAAGATGGTTATCAAAAATGGTTTAAAAATACGCTTGTTGTTGTCGGTTGCGAAATAAACGACAAGACAAATAAAAACCATTATCTTGCTTTTGGTATTGATAAAACACCTTCTACCCGATTACCTGCAAATAAATATGTTGAGGAAATTAAAAATGCAGGTGGTGTAGGATTTATTGCTCACCCATTTGAAGAGCGTTCATCAATGAAGGAACACCCCCCCTATCCTTGGACGGATTGGACAACTAAAGAATTTGATGGTATCGAAATTTGGAACCATATGTCTGAATGGATGGAGGGATTGACTGAAGCGAATAAATTTAACTATTTTATTCATCCCCTCAGGTCAATTAAAGCACCGACGAAAAAAACATTGCGAACATGGGATAAATTAAGTCTTGAAAGAAAAGTAGTCGGTATTGGAGGTTTGGATGCTCACGCACACAAAGTAAACTTGCTAGGTTTTTTTGAATTTGAACTGTTTCCATATAAAGTATTGTTCAAATCAATAAGGACACACATATTTTTGGAGAATAAAATTGAAATTGATAATAATCCTGAAAAAATAAATAAGGCGGTAAATAAAGTTCTTGATGCTTTGAAAAACGGGAGATGTTTTGTTGCTAATTATTATCACGGTGATGCGAAAGGATTTAGATTCTTTGCTGAAGATGGCAAAAAAATATCGCATATGGGTGATTCAGTTAAGTTAAGTAGTAAATTGAAACTGCGTGTCCTAGTTCCAAATGTAAGTGCTGATATTTATTTAATTCATAATGGGAAAAAAGTAAGTGAATTAAACAACTGCGAAGCTGAATTTCCAATTAAAAAGGAAGGCATTTACAGAATTGAAGTATATTTGGAAAATAATGCTTGGATTTTCTCAAATCATATAAAAGTAACTTTGTAAAAAGTATTAATTTGTTTATTTTTCAAGCCCAAATTATCTATTTTTAGGAGAAAAACTTGTTAACGAAGAAAAAGAAACTAACACGTAAAGAGATTAAAGAAGATCCTTTAATTAAATCAGTAAGTAAGGTGAAATCATTTTACGAAGAAAATCAGACCAAAATTTTTATTGCGTTGGGTGTTGTAGCGGCTATTGTTTTTATTGTTTTTATATATCTTGGTGGTGTAAAAGAAAATAATATGAAAGCAGCTACAGAACTTGGAAAGATAATGAATTTATATGACCAAGGAAATTATCAGGATGCTATCGAAGGCATTCCTGGAACAGATTTAATAGGATTGAAAAAAATTGTTGATGAGTATGGTAGTACCGAAAACGGTGAGGTAGCAAAAATATATTTAGCAAATAGTTATACTTTCATTGGTGAGGTTGATAAAGCGTTGGAATATTATCTTGATTATTCAGGTTCGAATCCACTATTTGAAGCCACCGCTATGGCTGGTGCTGCTGGTTGCTATGAAAATAAGAATGAGTTTAAGAAAGCTGCAGATTTATTTTTAGAAGCAGCTAATTTATCTGAAGGAAATCCGCTTAATTCTGAATATCTATTTTATGCAGCGATAAATTATATTGAAGTTAAAGAAAATGAAAAAGCAAACGAATTGCTTGAAAAAATAAAAAAAGATTATCCAAACAGTTATTATCTTAGTCAGGTAAACAAATATTTAACAATAGTAAATTAAAAAATTAGTTTATTTAACAAACAAAGGAGGTTTCTTATGAAGAAACTATTTTCACTTGTAGTTTTTATAGCACTTAGTTCACTGGTATATTCTCAGTTCAGCGGCTTTGCTTTGTATGACAGACAAGCACAAGATCCGAGTACACCGGATACTTTGGAAGCTTATCGTAATGATCCAGGTGTTCGTTCTGTTCTTGTTACTAACGACCTTGATGGTGATGGTAATCCGGAAATATTAGCAACAGATTATTCAAATGGCGGTATAGTTCACGTATTCGAATATACCGGAAATGATACTCTAGAACTAGTATGGTCCTCACCAAAGCAATATGATGGTAACCCAAACTCAACACCTCGCTGGGTTCAGTATGGTGATTTCGATGGTGATGGAAATATGGAAATTATATTCCCAGTTGGTCCAAGATATACTGGTGAAATCCAAATTTGGGAATGTGAAGGAGATAATAATTTCGGAACCACACCAGCTTTTACATTACCGGTTCCAAATCCATTCTCAGGTGCTACAGGAGATTTTAGAACAGATCGAGAAAGAGGAACTGTTTATGATTTTGATGAAGATGGAAGAAGCGAATTGATATTCCAAAATGCTGATAATAAAGTTTACATTTTAGGTGTTACAGGTGAATACCCTGGTTTTGGTGCTTGGCAAATTGAAGGACAAGAAACAGAAGCAAAATTTTCAGCTGGTTCACATTGGCATTCTGTTCCAGCAGATATTGATGGTGACGGAAATTTGGAAATCGTTAATCATTTTTGGAATTATTACGGATTTTATTCTATAGATATTAAGGGTACTGATTCTTACCGATATCCTGCACCAGTAGCTGAAAGCAAAGATAAAGCATATTATGAATATACACATGATTATGGTGATTATGTTGCATATATGGGTATCCAACCAGCGGATATTGATGGTGACGGCGACGATGAAATTGTTGGTATAACTTATTCTAATTATGCATTAAGTGTTGTTAATTTTACTTCAAATGATACAGGTGTTTACATTTGGGATTCAACAAAATTTGATATTATTGGTTTTAGAGGTATATCGGGTGATCCTTTTGGTCAATTCTGGGGTATAGAAGCTGCTGATTTCAATAATAATGGCAGAGATGAAATCTATTTAGGAGGTGCTTTTGGATATACCGTTATTGGTGTTGAACACGATGGTATAGGTTCTGTACTAGATTCAAATTCATATTCTTTCTGGACAGCATATCCTCGTTTTGAAGAAGATCAATTTACTCAAATGACTATTAATGATTCAACGGGAATTCTCGATACTGAATATAATTATGCTGCTTGGGAAAGTCCTGTAATTGTTAAAATGAGCGCTGGAGATATTGATGGTGACGGAAAAGATGAATTGGTTTTAGCAAATCAGCAAAACGCTTGGGATTCAACTACGGTTACTTATCGTACTTGGGTTAGTGATTCAACTTGGACTGAAAATGTTTACAAAATACCAATGAAAAATCAAATCAATATTAAAGTTCTGAAATATACAGGTACAGGTATCGAAAGTAAAAAATTTACTGTTATTACTCCAGATGATTACACTCTCGAACAAAACTATCCAAACCCATTTAATCCAACTACTAATATTAGATTCTCATTACCAATGAACAAACAAATTTCATTACGTGTATATGATATTTTAGGTCAAGAAGTAAAAACTCTTATCGACAATCAAGAGTACGCAAAAGGAACTTATGAAGTTACTTGGGATGGAACAAATAACTACAACCAGAGTGTTTCAAGTGGAGTTTATATTTATACACTACAATATGGTAACTTTACAAAATCTGTAAAAATGACTTTGATGAAATAATTTTCAAGTCAATCTTTTTAAAGCCGTGAAGATTTTCTTCACGGCTTTTTTATAATCCAGAAATTGTCAATAGAAATACTTTCTAATTACTACTACACAAGTAACATCTTAATAAACTTTTATTTCAAAACATTATAAAATAAACCTTGTTGTATTACCTTATTCTAAGAAGTTAAAAATAAGGTAATAAAGTTTTCTTCATTTGGTTTCTTGTTTTTATTAAGGTTTCATATCATATTAAGATTGAATTATTGAAGCCTTTTAAAAACCTCAATATGTCATATTGATTCCGACTTGTCGGAAGAAATATCTCATTTTTCATTATAAATGAGATACTTCAACCCGATAAATCGGGTTTCAGTA
>JAFGID010000168.1 GCA_016929735.1 Ignavibacteriales bacterium
GATAAAAATATTTTCGAATCGCTAATCAAGGTTGATCCTGCACATATATCAAAATATGAAGAAGCAAAAAAAGGATAAAATAAAAAACAAATAATTAGATGTTTTTTGAATAAATTCTGTATGTCTTATAAATTTCTGCATTCATCTGTTCAGCTCCTCTTAGCATCATAACATTATCTTCCAATATCCAGCTTGCTTCAGCCTGATAATAACCTGCTTCTACAATTCTTTTATGTAATTCAAAGTACATAAAAGAATCAATACCTTTTTTCTGATATTCAGGAATCACTCCTAACGTTATTATTCTTGCCCACTTTATCTTTTTTTTAAGGAAAGGAAATTTAATAATATTTGGAAAAATTCTACCTTTTAATCCTTTTAAAACATAATTATAATCAGGTAATACAAAAGCAGCAGTAATTAATTTACCATCAGTGTATCCATAAATAATCAAATTTGGATTAATAAACATTTTCAGATTATTTGCAATATAGTCAATTTCTTCATCTGTCATTGGAACAAAACCCCAATTGGGCTGCCATGCTTTATTGTAAACGTATTTAAAATTTTCAAGATCAGTCTTAAAATTTTTCATATCAATTGGTCTTATCTTCAAGTTATATCTTTTTCTTATTAACTCTGCACCTCTAACGAGCTTTTCTGAGGAAATAACTTTTTTATCGATAAGTTTATAAGCATATAAATCTTTAGCTTTTTGAAATCCGGAATTTTCAAATAATACTATATAATAACGAGGATTATAAGTCATTAAAATTCTTGGGGAGTCCTCGAAACCTTCAACTAATAATCCATACTCGTCATTACTTGATGGATTAGCTGGTCCACGTAGCTCTATAAAATTCCTTTCTTTGCACCACTCTTCAACTGCTTTAAATAATTTATTAGCAACTAACTGATTATCTATTGATTCAAAAAATCCAAAAAACCCAATTTTTTCGTTATGAACTTTATTATGTAAATTATTAGATATTGCAGCAATTCTTCCAACTATATCATTACAAGAATAAGCAATAAATAAATCCATATCACCATGAGAAAAAAAAGGATTTATCTTTTTGTTAAATATTTTTTTTTGGTCAAAAATTAGTGGTGGAACCCAGTGAGGATTATCTTTATAAATTTTCCAAGGAAATTTAATGAAATTCAATAAATCCTTTTTCGATTCGACTTTCTTTATTTCGATATCAAGCAAAAATACTCCCACAATATGAAAAACAGAATTGTAAAATTATTGTATTAGTTTAAGTTCTTTACCTACTTTTTCGTAAATATCTATAATAGAATCAAGATGTTCTTTCTCGTGAGTTGCCATAAAACTATTTCTCATCATTTGTCGTCCTTGCGGTACACCTGGCGAAACAAATACATTTACAAAAACTCCTTCATCAAATAATCTTCGCCACATATAAAACGCAATTTCATCATCACCAACAATTACCGGTACAATTGCAGTTCTTCCCTCTGGTACAACAAAACCTTTTTTTCGCAATTCTTTTCGCACATAATCAGCATTTGATATTAATCTTGTTACCATTTCGGGGTGTCTTTCTAAAATATCAAGTGCTGCAAGTGCAGCTGCTACTGATGCAGGAGTAGGTGATGCGGCAAAAATCAAAGCAGGTGAGTGATGTTTTAAATAATTAATAATTCTTTCCTCACCAACCACAAAACCCCCAAGGGATGCAAATGTCTTGCTAAATGTTCCAAAAGTCATATCAACTTCTTTTTCCAAATTAAATTCACTAGCGGTTCCTCTACCACCTTTTCCGATAACCCCAACTGAGTGAGCATCATCAATTAATAATCTAGCATTATAGTGTTTCGCTATCTCGACTAATCTTGGCAAATCAACAATCGTTCCTCCTGTACTGAAAACTCCATCAGAAACAATTAGTTTCCCTTTTTCTATCGGTATTTTTTTTAATACCCGCTCCAAGTCATCAAGCTCCATATGTTTATACCTGTGAGTTGAAGCAGTTAAACCCTTGGCCATTACGTTTCCTGCGACGATACTGGCATGGTTATCTTTATCAGAAATTACATGCTCGTCTCTTTGAACAAGAGTAGGAACTACTCCTTGTGCTGTCTGATAACCCGTACTAAATAGAAGAGCTGCTTCCTTTTGAAAAAATTTTGCTAATCGATCTTCTAGTTCAATGTGTAAATCAATTGTTCCTGTAAGATATCTTGAACCCGAACAACTTGAACCATATTTTTCTATAGCTTTTAATGCAGCTTCTTTTACTTCAGGATGTGTTGTTAAACCGAGATAATTATTCGAGCCAGCCATAATTTTTCTTTTACCTTCCATCATTACCACAGGTCCTTCACTTTCTTCAATTGCTCTAAAATAAGGATACACACCTCTTGCTTTTACTTCATCAGCTCGAGTAAATTCATAACATTTTTGAAAAAGATCCAATTTTATTCTCCAAATGTGATAAATATTAATTTATTTTTTTATTTTTAAAATGATAATTATTAAAATAAAATTTAATTAAATAAAAAGCAATAAAAGACGAGCTAATATGAATAAAATAATATCGGTAGTTACTGGAGCTACTGGTTTCGTTGGAAGCCATATCGTTGATAGACTGATTGGAAAAGGACATATTGTTAAATGTATAGTTCGTAAAACAAGTAATCTTCGATGGCTAAAAGATAAACCTGTTGAAATTATCGATTATGGCTTGAATAATAAAGAAGATTTAGTAAATGTATTACAAGATGCTGATTATCTATTTCATTCTGCAGGTGTCGTAAAAGCTAAAGATGAGAAGGGATATTTTGAAGGTAATGTAACAACAACAAAAAATTTATTAGAGTTATGCAGTGAGGTGTGTCCAAAAATTAAACGAATAACTGTTATAAGTAGTCAGACGGCTTGTGGCCCTTCAACGAATAATATTCCTTG
The DNA here is from genome assembly GCA_016929735.1 of Ignavibacteriales bacterium. Classification (GTDB taxonomy): domain Bacteria; phylum Bacteroidota; class Ignavibacteria; order Ignavibacteriales; family Melioribacteraceae; genus JAFGPR01. The sequence continues at coordinate 2,936 of JAFGID010000168.1, forward strand.
TGACGAAAATACAATTCCACATCCAATTACAACTTATGGAAGAAGTAAGCTTCAACAAGAAAAAGTCGCACAATACTTTATGAATAAACTTCCGATTACTATTATTCGTCCTCCGGCTATTTTCGGTGAACGAGATACTGAAATATATTTAGTATTCAAAACTTATAAAGCAGGTCTATTTTCTCTAATAGGATTTAATAAAAAATTGTTGAGCATTGTTCATATTGCTGATTTAATTGATGGAATTGATCTAGCAACATTTAGTGAGAGGGGAGCAGGACAAATATATTTTATAAGTTCAGAGAAATTTTATACTTGGAAGGAAATTAAATCAGCTATGAAACAAGGATTCAATAGAAATGCAATAACTATAAGGTTACCACATTTAATTGTTTTTTCTGTTGCCGCTATTGCCGAATTATTCTCAAAGTTTAGTTCAAAACCTGCGACATTTAACTTAGAAAAAGCACGTGATTGGGTACAGAAACACTGGACTTGCAGTGTTAATAAAGCAGTGAGTGAATTAGGTTACAAACAGAAAGTATCTTTGGAAGAGGGTATGGAGCGAACTATTGAATGGTATAAAAACATGAATTGGTTATAAAGCATTACTAATTATATTCTGCTCCTTCTTTTATCCAAGTTCGTATTCCCTCTATTTGATTTTCTGTTAATGGTCTGACTGGTGCATTTATTGGTGGCATTGGTAAATAACCATAAATTCCTTCAATAGACCAAACTAATTTACTATTTTCTGGATAATATGGAACAACAATCGAAGCATCTGAACGAACCCCCGCCCATGAAGTTAGATCTAAATTTGTTTCGGGATTTTGTCCATCGTGGCATCCTGTACATTTTACATTAAAAACAGGTTGTATGTATTCTATATAACTAACATTTGAAGATGGAATAATTATTTTATCAATATCATTATCTGTTATCGTATCATCACAGGAGATAACAAAAAATAATACTAAATATATTAAAACAAATAATAAAAATTTAATTGTTCTTGCTTGTGAAATATTTATTTTCATATTTTTATAATTTTTAATTGCATTAATAAAAAAAAAATTGCAATTTTACAATGTAAAAAATCGGGGCTATAGCTCAGTTGGGAGAGCGTCTGAATGGCATTCAGAAGGTCAGGGGTTCGAACCCCCTTAGCTCCACTAATTTTACTTTTTTACTTGCTCTAAAATATTTGAAATTTGAGATATCGAATTTTGATATTTTCTAATCTCATTTTCTAATTTATACGTAACATAAGCATCTATTGACTCAGCTCCCCCTAGTAACCAATTAATATCACAACCCAGTGTAAATAATTTCATGAGGACACGTACTCTCGGTTCACGCCGACCACTAACATATTGATGTAATTGCTGAGGAGAAATATTTAATGCATTAGCAAGATTTTTCAATGTACCATATCTTCTCTTTGCAAATATTCTTAAACGATTACTTATTTCATTTAGTACTTTTTTATCAAAGAAAGTATCTTCATCAAGTATTGATTGTTCTGTTAATTCTAATTCATATTGGTAGGATTCAATAATTTCTAAGATTTGATTATATAGTAAATTATCAATCTTAGCTCTTTTATTAAGTAAGTAATATAAAGTTTGACTTTTTATACCTAATTTTTGAGCTAACCAGCTTTGTTTGATTTTATGTAGCTCAAGTAATTTTTTTATTTCTTCACGTTTTTCCACTGTAGCCAATTAAAACAGAATTAACAAAATAGCCGGATTATCTTAAATAACCCGGCTTGTGAAAATAATTTATTTTATAAGCATCATCTTTTTAGAGAGAGCCTCATTTCCGAATCTTAATGTATAAATATAAGTACCAGATACTAATTTAGAGGCATCAAAAGTAACTTTATATGTACCAGGTGAGAAATAAGTCGAATTAATTAAATTCTGTATCAATTCACCATTAATAGAATATACTGATAAAGTAACATCACCATCTTTTACGATAGAAAACTCAACAGTTGTAGTAGGGTTAAAGGGATTTGGATAATTTTGATTTAATGAAAATTCAACTGGAGTCTGAACTGGATCTCTCTCAATACCAAGAATAGGAATTGTTGGTAGTGTTGAACTATATTGCCATTTATCTATTGTCCAACCAAAGAAAGACTGAGTATATATATTTTCATTTTCATCAAAATCAAGATTATATGTTGAAGTATAACCAGATGCATTACCTGGATCGGCAGAACCTGGTCTGTAATAAGATGAATCGCAATGAATATAATTCCACAGCGCAGCATCAATAGTATCTAAAACTGCACCTGTATTTGGTTCGATTGTATAAATTCTTCCATATTCATAACCTGATCCAGTTTGAAAACTAACATCACAAGCAACAAATAAAAGATTTTTCCCATTTAGGAATTGAAGACCCCAAGGACCAGGATAAAGAGTATCTGAACCTAGTAATGTGGCAATATGAGTATCAGCTATTTCACAATTGAAAATAGTATTTAATGTATATCCATCGGTTGGGTTGCCATCATAACGATAGATTTTTTTTGAGTCAAAATTGGATACATAAAATATTGTTCCATCAGCATTTACAGTAACACCTCTGGCTACACCATTATCCGGTAAAGTAATAGTATGTAATGGTGTAGTTGTATGTCCAGATTCCCAAGAAGCATCATTTGTCGGACTATCATATACAATAACTTTTGATGGATTTGAATCATCACCTTGTGTGGAAATAAATACTCTTCCATTGTCATCTAGGTCAATTGCCCATAATGAATCTGTAGTACCAACTTCTAATCTCCAAGGATGCGAGTAAACTGAATCAACACCAAGTTTGAAAACTAAAATGTTGTGGTTGTCATCATTATTTGCAACAAATATTAGACTATCAAAACCTGAAGCAATATCATACGCCTCATTCATTTGAACCAAGTCAAAACCTGAAATCCATTCAAGTTGTACTGCTCCTACCTCTGAAGAACCATAACCATAATAATTTAATCGACCTAAGAGTGAATCTGCACCTCTATAACCGACAAGATAACAACCAACATTCGTATTGACATTAACTAAAGCAACAAATTCATCTTCACCAAGTGATGCAACAGATATCGTATTGTGTCCTGTTCCATTACCTCTATCATCTTCTGTAGCATAAAGACAAGACCACTCACCATCAAAGACCTGCGCTTTCAAGAAAAGGAAAGGGAGTAAAAGAAGTGTTAAAGTGAATAAAAACTGCTTTCTCATTGTTCCTCCATTTTATTTTTGAAATGTTGTTGTAATTTAAAAAAAAAATAGCAAATTTCAAAAAAAATGTATAAAAAAAACATTGTAGTAGTATGCATTGTAAAAATAATATAAGTAATAATTAATTAAATTATTAAAAAAAAACCCTCATTAACGAGGGTTTTGTAAGAAAAATAAGAATTTACTTAAGTTTATCCAACTCATATTTTGCAGTTGCTCCATAGGTTGGGTCATTTTTACATAACTCAAAATTCTCAATCGCTTTTTGTGTATTACCTAACCACTTGAAGGCTAGACCTTTATAATAATAAGGAGCGACTTTAGAAATTTTTGAATTTGATTTACGATTATTCAAAGCATTGTCCGCCGCTGTAATTGCATCGTTATATTTTCCTGTATTAACATAAATCTCTGCCATCAGTAAGTATGCAGCATCATATTTATTGTGTTTGACTGCAGAATTAAGATATTCGATTGCTTTATCAGATTTTCCATCAGCATTAGCATTTTTTGCCATTTGTGTATATGCTAAAGCAATGTAAAGATCCGCAGTGTTTTTATTATTTTGACTATTTGTTAAACTTTTGAATTTTTCAAAACTTTGAATTGCATCCATATATTTACCTACTGCAAATTCGGCACCACCTTTACCATTATAAGCTAAATCAAAATCTGATTTCAAACCAATACAACTATTGAAAACTCCAATCGCATCTTCGTTTTTACCTAATTTTTTTAACGAAACACCTTTTTGATAAAGAATTTTATAATGATTTTGAATTTGAATAGCATCATTATATTTGTTTACTGCTCCTGTATAATCACCTGAATTCAGCAGAGCATTACCTTCGTTGTATAAGAGAGCAGCTTGGTTATCCATATCTTGCGCAAAGCTAACGGATATGAAAAGAACAATAAGCAGCAAAATTAATTTAACTTGATTTTTCATTTTTCAATCCTTTTTTAGTTAATGAAAGTGCGGAAGGCGGGACTTGAACCCGCACGCCCTAACGAGCACTACCCCCTCAAAGTAGCGTGTCTGCCAATTTCACCACTTCCGCAAAATTTAGTGTGCAAAAATATAATTCCTTTACCAAAAATGCAATAATAGATTTTCTAAGAAGAACAAACTAATTTTTGTTTTTTTTCATAGACTTAAACATTAAATCCTTAACTCGCTCGTTAAATTTAATTTCAAAAATAATCAGTTTAGCAATTTTTTCGTAATCGAGAATATCAGACAAAGATTTGTAGAAATTGTTCCTCTGCTGAACAATCTGATTTTCAATATCATTCACTTCCTTAACTTTTTGTTCGTAATTAATCTTTTCATTTCCTTCAATGGCTTTTTCGAGTGATTCGACAATTTGATATCGTTGTTCAATAAGTTTTTCTTGCTCTTTTAAGTGTTGATTGCGCCTTGAGAAGAATCGTATTTGAGTTTCTTCATCTAGTTCTAAAATTTCAATAAGTTTGACTATTTTGATTTCCTCAATCATTTGATTGGGTTTTTTACCTTTTTGTTTGAATTGAGCTTGGCAGTTTACTCCAAGTAAAATAATTAGCAGTAAGAAAATTATTTTTTTCATTTTAATACCTATAAAATTTTTTCTTCTAATAAATTTTGATATAAAATTTCTAATTCACTTTCTTCAATTTGTTCTAAATAGTTAAAATCATCGTCGGGATAATTTAATTCATTCTCATTAAGTAATTCAATATTATTAATATATGTTTCTGCAATTTGATCATTTATTAACTTCCTACCAACTATTTCGTCGTAAAGTAAATTATTATTATAAAAATCATTAAATGAATTATTGTCAAGTGAATTAATTAAAATAGATAGCTCGGTCTCATTTGTTAAAATTGTAGGAGAGTAGGAATCTTTTACTACGAAAAAAATTAAGATAAAAATAATAATCGGAATAACAAATGCAAGTTTTTGAGATAATGTCTTTCTTTTTACATTTGATTTTAAAGAGGATAAATTAGAAGGTATTATATCCCAATAATCTGTTTCAAGTTCAATTTTTGTATTAGATATAAAATTATTTAACTTAAAATTTATTTTTTGAAATTCTAAATTTAACTTTTCAGAAGAATTTAATTCTGATAAAAACTTTTCTCTTTCTTTTGAAGACATTTTTTCAGATAAAAACTTTAAGATTTTATTCTTATAATTTTTATTCTTCATCTTTTATAATCTCCGTGATTTTTTTTAGTGCATGAAAATAATTTGCTTTTAGTGTACCAACAGCTTTTCCGGTAATTTCTGATATTTCTTTATAGTTTAAGTTTTCAATTGATTTTAAAATAAAGACTTCTCGCTGCTTTATTGGTAATTTCTGTAAAATATAATTTATTTTTTCAATTTTTTCTTTATCTTCAATGTCTTTAACTATGTCATTATCTTTACTAAATTCATCCTGACTTAGGTCGTCAATTGATAAAAAATTTTTCAATTGTTTCTTTCTTATAAAATTTATACATCTTGTTGCTGTAATTTTGTAAATCCATGTAAATAAAGATGAATTAAATTTAAATGATTTAATTTTTTTGTAAATTACTATTATCACTTCTTGAGTTAATTCGTCTGCATCTAAATGATTACCTAACATTCTTCTCGATAGCCAATAAATTTTTTGTTTATATTTCTTAGTAAGAGTATAAAAAGCAAATTCATTACCTTTAATTATTTCTTTAACAAGTTCTATCTCTGTATTTTCTTTCATATAAAACATTTTACAAATTGTTAGACAAAATTAATCTTTTTTTGGTTTAAAATTAAACCATAATCATTTTCTGATTGTCTAAACGTCAAAATCGAAAAAAATATAGTCTGAAGCTTCAGTCATAGTTTTAGTAAATTAATTCACAAATAAAAATTAGGAGAAAAAAATGAAAAAGTTGTCATTGATTATTGCAATAGTACTTATTGCAAGTGTAGGACTAAACATTCACGCAGATACAAAGCCCAAAAGAGATGGCAAAAAGGGAAAAGGAATTATCAAGAAATTGAATCTTACGGATGACCAAATTACAAAGTTTAAAGATATGAGATACGAATTAGAAAGCAAGTTGTTAGAACTAAAATATACCGAACAGAAGAATCAATTAGAAATAAAAGTTCTATTAAAAAATACCCCAATAGATAAAATTGGAGTAATGGAATTAATTAATAAGAATAGTCAAATAAAATCTGAAATGAAATTATTAATAGTTGATAATTGGTTTAAAGTTTATGAAATATTAGATTCGGAGCAGCAAAAAATATGGATTGAACATTTTGAAGGGATGGGAAAACCGATGCGAAATAATCTAAATTATAACGGAGATTTCAAGAAAAAACTTCAGAAAAAATAATATCTATATTGTTTTGAAATTAATGCCCTGTAAAAACAGGGCTTTTTTATTTTTATTAGCAAATATTTTAATTTTTTATTGATAATAGATAAAAGCTTTTTTAAGTTAGTGTATATATTTTTAATAAATTAGAGTATTTATAATATGGCAAAAGAAATTAAAAAATTAGAATCGGTAACAGTCCGGTTCGCTGGCGATTCTGGCGATGGTATGCAATTAACTGGTGCAAGATTTGGAGATACTACAGCGTTATCAGGAAAGGATATTGCAACACTACCTGACTATCCTTCAGAAATTCGTGCACCTGCTGGTACAACCAGTGGTGTTAGTGGATTTCAACTTAATTTTAGTTCACAAGCGATTGATAGTCCTGGAGATCAAGTTGACGTTCTTGTTGCAATGAATCCTGCAGCTGTAAAAGTAAATATAAAGGATCTGAAAAAGAATGCAATTATAATTGTTAATCAAGATGCATTTGATGTAAAAAATTTAAAACTAGCTGGTTATGAAAAGAATCCTCTTGAAGATGATTCATTATCTGCTTTTAAAGTTATTCCGGTACCAGTTACAACATTAACAAAAAATGCTTTAGAGGACTCTGGATTAAGTCCAAAAGAGATAGTAAGATGTAAAAACTTTTTTGCACTTGGATTGATGTTTTGGCTATATAGCGAATCTCTTATTCCAACAATAAAATGGCTTGAAGAAAAATTCGAAAAACAACCAGAAATCAAAGAAGCAAATATTAAAGTTCTTAAAGCTGGTTATAATTTTGGCGACAATACAAGATTATTCACTGAAAGATATAAAATTGAACCTGCAAAATTAGAACCAGGTGTTTATAGAAATGTTTCAGGTAATGAAGCTACTGCACTTGGTTGTGTTACTGCATCATTGTTATCAAATACACCTTTATTTCTTGGTAGTTATCCGATTACCCCAGCATCTGAAATCTTACAATATTTAAGTAAATATAAAAATTATGGAGTTATTACTTTTCAAGCAGAAGATGAAATTGCTGGTATTACTTCAGCGATTGGTGCTGCTTTCGGTGGAAGTTTAGCAGTAACTACAACAAGTGGTCCAGGTCTTGCTCTCAAAACAGAAGCTATTGGACTTGCAGTTATGACTGAATTGCCTCTTGTAATTATTGATGTTCAGAGAGGTGGACCAAGCACTGGTTTACCTACTAAAACTGAAGATTCAGATTTATTACAAGCTGTTTACGGTAGGAATGGTGAAGCGCCTGTTGTTGTTCTTTGTGCTTCAAGTCCAAAAGATTGTTTCTATATGACCATCGAAGCATTTAGAATAGCAGTCAAATATATGACTCCAGTTATTTTACTTACTGATGGATATATTGCTAATGGTTCCGAACCATTTAAAATTCCTAATGTAGATGATTTACCAAAAATCGAAGTGAAATTTTTAGAAGAAGGTAGAGAATTTTATCCTTATATGCGAAATGCGAATCTTGCACGTCCTTGGGTTAAGCCTGGTACACCGGGATTAGAACATAGAATTGGTGGTTTAGAAAAATCCCATATTTTTGGAAATGTTTCTTATGATTCAGAAAATCACGATTTTATGTGTAAGTTAAGGGCAGAAAAAGTTGCAAGTGTGCAAAAAGATATTCCCGATTTAGAGGTATTGTATGAACAAGAAGGTAAATTGTTAGTTCTTGGATGGGGCGGAACGTATGGTGCTATTTATCATGCAGTCGAAAAAGCAAGAAAAGTTGGTATGAAAGTATCTCAGGCTCACTTAAATTTTATAAATCCATTTCCATCTAACTTAGGAAATGTTTTATCTAAATTTAAAAAGATTTTGATACCTGAAGTTAATTTAGGACAGTTAGCAAGAATTATAAGAAGTGAATATCTGATTAAGCCCATACAATTTAATAAAGTAAGAGGATTACCTTTGAAATCCTTCGAAATTCAAAGTAAGATTTTAGAAATACTCAGTGAGGAAAATAATGACAACCAAAAGTGAAATAAAACAAAAAGAGATAAAGCAATTAACCTATCAGGATTTTGTACCTGAAAATGAAGTAAAGTGGTGTCCGGGTTGCGGCGATTATTCGATTCTTGCACAAGTACAACGTGTCCTTCCTGAGTTAGGAATAGAAAAAGAAAAATTTGTTTGCGTATCAGGTATTGGTTGTTCGAGTAGATTCCCATATTACATGAACACTTATGGTTTTCATGGAATTCATGGCAGAGCAGCTGCAATTGCAACTGGATTGAAAGTAAGTCGTCCTGAACTTTCTATTTGGGTTGCTACCGGAGATGGCGATATGATGAGTATTGGTGGAAATCACTTTATTCATGCTTGTCGAAAAAATATTGATTTAAATATTTTATTATTTAATAATAGAATTTACGGGTTAACTAAAGGGCAATATTCTCCAACATCACGCAAGGGAATGGTTACCAAAACCTCACCTTATGGTGTTGTTGACCATCCTTTTAAACCAATTGCTCTAGCAATCGGTTCAGGGGCAACTTTTGTAGCGAGAACAATTGATAGGGAGCCGAAGCATATGCAAGAAATGATTAAGAAAGCTGGAGCACATAAAGGATTATCTTTCGTCGAAATTTATCAGAATTGTGTTATTTTTAACGATGGTGAATTTAATCATTTAACTGATAAAAATACACGTGATGACAATTTACTTGTTCTCGAACACAAGAAACCGATGCTTTTTGGAAAAGAAAAAGATAAAGGTATTAAATTAGTTGATTTTAAACCAATAGTGATTGACCTTAATAAAAAAGAAAATTCCATTGACGATGTATTGATTCATGACGAGACTGATGAGATCCCGATGAGAGCAATGATGTTAGCATGTATGGCCGAAGATTCTAATTTACCTACTCCAATAGGTGTATTTAGGAGAGTTTATAAATCCACCTATGATGGAGATGTCCATTTGCAGTTACAAGAAGTCAATAAGAAATATGGTAAAGGAGACTTGCAAAAATTGCTAACTAGTGGTAATACTTGGGAAATAAAATAATCAATTCAAAATTATATAGGGATGATTTCTTAATCATCCCTATATTCTTCTAACTTACAAATCTTAATTATTTCGGAAACGAGTTCGTAGTTGTATCCTTTAGCAACAAGATAACTGAATAATTTTTGTCTTATTTTTTCCTTTGATAAATTATTCTTTGATAAAATATTTATTTTCTTCTTGGCAAGTATTAGAGCGTTATCTAAAATATTTTCTGTTTGAATTATATTTTTTAATTCTTCATCAATAATTTCTTTGTTAATGCCCTTACTAAATAAACGATTCCTGATTTTATTTATACCTTCACGCTTTTTATTTACTAGTTCCTGAATATAGCTTTTTGTGAATTCTCTGTCATTTATAAAACCTGAATTTTCAAGATCATTTAATGCCCTCTCGATAATTACTTTGCTGTATTTTTTTTTCATTAATTTTAAGAACAATTCGCTTCGGCTATGTTGTCTTCTTGCTAAATAAAATAACGCTGAATTTTTTGTGTTAATTAAATCGTTTTCTTCTAATATTTTTTTAAGAAATTTATTATCAACATCATCTTGAATTTTTAAGTTGTTTTTAATAATGATTTCTAAGTGTACATTATAAGAGTCATTACTATCAAAAATTATTGTATATAAATTTCCTTTTTTTTTAATATCAAGAATCTTCATTATTTAAATCTGATTTTGCTTTTCTTTCTTTCTTTTCTGGTCTCTCAGGTTTATCTATTTTTTCATTTAAAACAATATCTTCATTCTCTAATCCAAGTGTTTTCTTTACATCTTTCTTTATTCTTTCACGAAGGGTAATATCTTCTTTTAATTTACCTCTGAATTGTTCACGTCCTTGGAATCTATCTTCGCCATAAGTAAACCAAGCACCGCCTTTTTTAATTATTCCATTTTCAACTGCTAAATCAATTAAGTCACCTTCCTTGCTTATACCTTCGTTGTATAAAATATCAAATTCAACCTGTTTAAAGGGTGGGGACACTTTACTTTTTACAACCTTAACTCTCGTTCTATTTCCAATAACATTATCACCTTCTTTAATTACACTTACTTTTCTAATATCCAATCGAACTGATGAATAAAATTTAAGAGCATTACCGCCGGTTGTTGTTTCGGGATTTCCAAACATTACTCCAATTTTACTGCGAAGTTGGTTTGTGAATATAACACAAGTTTTTGAACGACTGACAGCCCCGGTAATTTTACGCAGTGCTTGTGACATTAATCTTGCCTGAACGCCCATTTGGGCATCACCCATGTCACCTTCAATTTCACTTCGTGGTACAAGTGCTGCGACTGAATCAACAATTATGATATCGATAGCATTACTTCTTATTAATGTATCAACAATTTCCAATGCTTGCTCGCCATAATCAGGTTGTGATACGAGAAGATTATTTACATCGACATCTAATTTTTTGGCATAGTTTAGGTCGAGTGCGTGTTCAGCATCAACAAATGCAGCAATACCACCAACTTTTTGTGCTTCTGCAATAATGTGTAGACATACGGTTGTTTTACCCGAAGATTCAGGGCCATAAATTTCTACAATTCTACCACGTGGAACACCACCGACACCTAATGCATAATCAAGTGAAATTGAGCCGGTAGAAATTACTTCAATATTTGCAATTACACCATCGCCCAATTTCATTATTGAACCTTTCCCAAATGTTTTTTCGATACTTTCAATTGTATCTTTTAGAATTTTAACTTTTGCTTCTTTATCGTTTGACATTTATCCTCCAATTTATTTTAATTTGAATTGTTTTATCTTTGTATAAATAGAACCACTCGAGAGTAGTTCGCTTTTCATTAAAGAAATATTTTCGGTTGTAAATTTAATCAATGGTAATGAAATATCAAGCAAATTATGAAATATTTCTTCTGAAACTGCCTGTCTTATTCTCAATAAAGTTAAATGTGCTTTGAATTTTCTTGTCTCTTTTTCAAATCCTAACTTATGCATTTCTTCTTCAATCTTATTTACCAAATTAAATAATTCTTGATTATATTTTAATCCAATCCATAAAATGCTTGGAATTTTATTTCGTTTGAATAAACCAAAATTGCTAAATTCACATTCAAATGAATTAAATGATTCAATTATAGAATTTAAAGATTGAATAATATTTTCTGTTAAATCTGTTTCAACATCACCAAGAAATTTTAACGTAAAATGCAATTTATCAATTGGTTCCCATCTGAAATGAAATTTAGTGTTAATGTTATCTTCCCGGATGGTTTGAATATTTTGTAAAATATCCTTCGGTACTTCGAGTGCAATAAATAATCTGTTTTTCATATTGGTAAATTTAATAGTTTTCTTCTTAATAAATCTAAAGCAAATTGTGAAGCTCTGTCTTTATTCAAGATTCTATTGTCTCCAAATAAAACTTCTTTAATTGTTATATCACCTTTAAAATAAAGTGCAATAAAAACAAGACCGACAGGTTTTTGTTTCGTTCCTCCAGTAGGTCCCATTATTCCTGTTAGAGAAATTCCAATATCAGTTTTGAATTTGTTTATTAAACCTAATGCCATTTCTTTAGCTACCTGTTCGCTGACAGCACCATATTTTTTTATTGAATTTTTATTGACTTTAAGAATGTCCATTTTATTCTTATTGCTATAAGAAATAACTCCACCTAGATAATAAGAACTGCTACCGCTTACATTCGTTAATCTATGACCAAGTAATCCACCTGTGCAGGATTCTGCCGTTGAGATTGTATATTTATTCTTTTTAAGTAATTCACCGATGACATCCTCTATTCTTTTTTCATCTGTTGAATAAATAAAATCACCAACTTGAGTAAATAATTTCTTTTCAAAAGATGAAATCATTCTTTCTCCATCGGCTTTTGTATTTGCGGAAAACTTAATGCGGATCTTCACACCGAATTGGTTGGGCAGGAATGCTACCTCTAAAGTTGAAAAAGAATTTATAATTGATATAATTTTATCATATAAGTTAGATTCAGGTATTCCCGTTGTTAAATACTCTTTAATCTTGAAGTATCCTTTATAATTTCTAACTATTTTCTTTAAATTTTTAATAACATAGTTATCAATCATAAATCTCATTTCGTGAGGGACACCGGGCATTGCAATAAATATTTTACCATCTTTTTCTATCCATAAACCTGGAGCAGTACCAAGTGGATTACGAATTACCTTAGTAATTTCTGGAACAAGTGCTTGTTTACGGTTTGTTTCTGTAAGTATTCGACCTCTTTTTTTGAAGAATAATTTTATATCATATAAAACTGATTTGTTGATAATTAAATCGGAATGGAAGAATTTTGAAATAGTAAATTTTGTAATATCATCATGTGTAGGTCCAAGTCCACCAGTTACAATTATTATGTCATTTTTTGAGAATGCCTTTCTAAATTCTGAAAAAATAATTTTATCAGTATCCGGAATAACAGAAATATGATTTACATCAATTCCAATTTGTGATAACTTTTTACTAATATAAGCAGAATTAGTATTTACGGTTGTACCGTTTAATATTTCATTACCAATTGTAATAATTTGAGTATTCATTTAAATAATTTTTAATAAGATCACTATTTCCAAGATTATTACTGTGTAGATTCCTGAAATAACATCATCAAGCATTATTCCTAATCCACCTTTTACTTTTTCTGATTGCTTAGCTGGAAATGGTTTGAATATATCAAGAAGACGCCAAACTACAAACGCAATTGCTATTAAGATTAACTTTTTAGGAATTAAGGAAAAGGCAATCCAAGTGCCGACAAATTCATCTATTGTGCATTGAGCTGGGTCGTTACCATATTTCATCTCGAATTTTTGTGCTACATAAATTCCATAAAAAAAAGTTATGAAAATAACAGGAAAAATAATATATGGTTTTTCGAAATTTGGAATAACTAAATAAATTAGTGTCGCAACAAAACTACCAAATGTTCCTGAAGCAATTGATATAAATCCTGTTAAGAAACCTGAGCCAATAAATAATTCAAATTTATTTATTTTCACTAGTAAAAAGTCCTTTGATTAAATGACGATTTTGATATAAATAAAAAATTCCGGTTATTAAAGTAAAGAGTGTTATTGAAAGCATAGTTATGTAAATAAAATTTTTATTTGTCAAAATATTAAATATTTCAATATTATTCTTATAAAGAGATTGAAAAGTCATCAAAGTAAAAATTAATAAAAGATAATCAAGAAATGCCATCTGAAAAAATGTTTTCCACTTTGCAAGTGTACTTGTTTTGAAAGAATAATTTTTATAATCAGCGTAAATTCTCAATCCGGTCATTAAAAAGTCTCTCACTATGATAATTATTACCATCCAAAGTTCAAGGACACCAATAATAACAAAACCGATAAATGCACAAGAAGTTAAAATTTTATCTGCTGTTGGATCGAGAAATTTTCCCCACTCCGTAATGTAGTTAAATTTTCTTGCGAGCCAACCATCATACCAATCAGTTAATGAAGCAATTACAAACACAACAAAAGCGAGTTGCTTCATGAAAACATCCTCTGATAGAAATAAAATCAGAAAAATAGGGGATAGTATAATTCGTAAAACAGTTAACTGGTTAGGTAAAATCATAAAGAATTAGAGTATCAATTTATTTAATGCTTCTTCGTATTTTTTACTTGTATTCAATATCACTTCATCTGGTAAAATCGGAGCAGGTGGTTTCTTATTGAAATTTATTGATAATAAGTAATCTCGCACGTATTGTTTATCAAAACTCTCCTGCGCTCTTCCTTTTTCATATTTATCTTTTGGCCAAAACCTTGATGAATCGGGAGTTAGCAATTCATCAATTAAAATTATATTATCTCCATAAAAACCGAATTCCATTTTTGTATCTGCAATTATAATTCCTTTTTTAAAAGCGTATTCTGCACACTTTTTATAAACCGAAATAGTCTTATCTTTAACATATTCATAAGTGTCAGCACCGATTATATTTTTTGCTTGTTCTTCTGTAATGTTTTCGTCATGGTCTCCGATTTCTGCTTTTGTCGAAGGAGTAAAAATCGGTTCAGGTAATTTTTCTGATTCCTGCAATCCCTCTGGTAATTTTATTCCGCATATAGCACCTGTTTTTTTATAGTCATTCCAACCCGAGCCGGAAATATATCCTCTAACAATACATTCAAGTTGAATTAATTTTGCTTTTTTGACGAGCATTGACCTGCCTTCCAAAATATCTTTGTGTTCACGGCAAATTACGGGATATCCATCCACATTTGTTGTAACTAAATGATTATCGATAACATCATGAGTGTAATCAAACCAGAATTTAGAGATTTTTGTAAGGAATTCGCCTTTACGTGGAATCCCTTGGTTCATAATTACATCGAAAGCTGAAAGACGGTCTGTTGAAATAATTAGATAATAATCATCTACTTCATATACATCACGAACCTTTCCTCTTTTGAATAATTTTAGATTTGGCAGGTTGGTTTGTAGAACTACTTGCATAAATTTACCCTTTAATTTTTTAATAATTTTTATTTTAATTGCAAGATAAGAAATTTAGAAAAAATTGAAAAATTAATTTAATGTTATTGTATCCATATAAAAAAGGCTACCCGATTAAGGTAGCCTTTTTATGAGCATTAAACAAATTATTTCATAAATATCATTTTCTTAACATCAACGAATTTTCTATCTGAAGATTCAGATTTTGCAACAATTCTAAACAGATAAACACCACTTGCAACATCAGCATTCCAAACAACTCTATGGAATCCTGCATTTCTCTTACCTTCGAACAATCTTGTTATTTCTCTACCAAGAATATCATAGACTATTACACTAACAGTACTTACTTCTGGCAATCCGAAACGTATAGTAGTAGAAGGATTGAATGGATTCGGGAAGTTTTGTTCAACACAATATTCTTTTGGAATTCCTAGTTGTTCATCCTCAATACCAGTTCCGGGTATGCCATAACCATCAACATAAATTGGATACGAAGGGTTGCTTGTATCATTACTGCTGACAATAAATACATCACTTATTGGTCCGGTTACAGTTGGAGTGAAATAGAATTCAACTTTTTGAGTATCACCAACTTCAAGACTGAAGCTAGTAAGACTTGTTGAAAATTCACTATGGGTATTTGTGATGTTAGTGACATTCAGTGTGTAAGTTCCTGTATTCATAAATTCAACAACTAAGGTATCGGTTTGTCCAGTATATACATCACCATAGAATAATGAATCTGTATTTGTAACTATAGTAGGAATACCTATTACATGCATATGAGCTGGTACAGTAAATTCAGAATTTACAGGATCATTACTAGATATAATTATGTCAGCAAAATAATCTCC
>JAFGID010000169.1 GCA_016929735.1 Ignavibacteriales bacterium
AGTTCCTGTAGAAACCAATGACAACACCAGTTTAATCATCATCATTGCTGCATCTGTTATCGCAGGTATTGCGGGGTGGTATTTTAAGATTCATAAACCAAAACAAAGTATGGCTTATGACGAAGAAGTTGATGAAGCAGATTATATTGATGAAGAAGTGTATGTTGAGGATGAAGAGATTAGTTGATTGAATGTTGGTGACTTCTGGACAAGTTGTCCAGAAGTCACAGTCTGTTTAACCTTAGAAATTTTTCATATGCAAATCATATTAGAATCACTGAGATGTGAGAGTGTGATCTACTAGATGATGTCACACTGCGAATTTACCTGCACCGTTTAGAAAAGCTACTATGGCAGTAATATTTGCTATGATGTTTGATTAAATCTTGACGTGAGTGTCAGTAATGAGTTTGATTATACAATATATCATCTAAATGATACAATTAAATCAGATGGAAAAAATAGGCTGATTCTAATTGTGGAGGTTTTTATGCATATATCGAAGATAACAGGAATAAATAATTACAGAAATCTTTCAGGAGTTTCCTTTAAGTTTGATAATGAGGTCAATTTTATTGTTGGTGAGAATAATATTGGAAAAACAAACTTAATTGAGTTAATGCATAAGATGATTAAGACTGGAAAATATGAAGAAACTGATTTTAAGAATCTAAGGGACCCAATCGAAGTTGTTTTTACAATTGAATATTGTTCGGATGAATTAGGTTTCTTTGAGAATACATTTGATATAGACGACGAATATTCTATAACAATTACGGCTAAACAGGAAAATGTTGATGCTAGGATTGAATATTGTCATACCGAATCAGGAACATACATTAATCCCAAAGTAATCAAAATGATGAATTTTATTTATTACTCATCATTACGCTCACCTAATAAAGAACTTAGTTTTAATAACAGTATTGGAACAGGAAAAGTCTTGAATTTCATTATGAAAAAAAGCCTGGAAAGTAAGGATTTAGAACAAATGGATTTGTTAAAAGAATATGAAGTGAATGAGGTCATTAGTGAATTAAATAATAAATTAAATAAACTCAATGGACTATCAGGTGAAAAAATAGAAGCTTTTTTGAGCAATGATAAAGAAAATATAATTAACAGATTGCTTGAGATAGGAGATGCTAATGGTAGAAGTATTTCTAAATTAGGGGATGGATTACAATATTCATTCAATATTTTCTTGAACATTTTAGAGTTGTTAGTACATCTAAAGACAACTAAGAAAGAGAATGATTTTGATAATCTACTTATTGTTGATGAATATGGTCATAAATTAATGCCTATAATCCTTGGGCTTGATGAACCAGAAATACATCAACATCCATACAGACAAAGAGCCTTAATAAAAAGCATTAAACGTATGTTTATGCTAATCTAAAAACAGGTCAGCGGGCTCATCGAAAATTAGGTCAATATCAGTATAATTAAAATGGGTAGGAAAAGCAACTATATAGCAATAAGACTGAGTCACTAAGTGATAAGGCAGCTATTTGAATCGTAAGGAGGGCGTAGCCCGACTGGAGATTCAAATAGCTGAGGCGATCTGCTTTATCCTAAGACGCTCATTGAAAATTAGGTCACTTTCTTTAGAAAATATGCTATCCTTTCAGTATGCACTGAAAGGAGGACGAAAGGAAAGTGATTAAATTGAATCAAAAGCAAAGAATCATACTTCAACATCTTGATGGTATGAGTAATCGTAGCATCGCCAATGAACTTCATATCAGTAAAGATACCGTCAATAAATATGTTGCCGAGTATGAACAAAAAAAGCAAGAACTTTTAGCTCATAACCCAGAAGCCGACACAAAGGAGTTAATCCATGCAATAGTTGAAAAGCCAAAGTACAACGCAGATAATCGCGAGCCCAGTAAAGTTACACCGGAAATGATAGAAGCGATTGAAGAATGTATAAAAATAAATGAATGGCGGCGTGCCAATGGACTTTCAAAACAGCAGATGAAAAAAATTGACATTCACGAATATTTAGTGGAAAAGAAGGCCTTTGATATCAGTTACTCAACGATTAAGCGATTGATCAAATCAATTGAAGACAGGCATAAAGAAGCCTTCATACGTCAAGAATACAACTATGGAGAGATATGTGAATTTGATTGGGGCACTGTAAAACTTGATATTGGAAATTTAGGATATGCAGCCTACCAAATGGCAGTATTTTCTCCGGCTAAAGTCGGATACCGATATGCAAGGCTATTTAAAGCACAAGACACACCTTCCTTTCAGCAGGCACATGCCGAATTTTTCTCGCACTGTAAAGGTAATTACAAAACGATGGTTTATGACAACATGAGAGTTGCGGTCAAAAAATTTGTGGGTTTACATGAGAAAGAACCAACAAAGGCGTTAACTGAATTATCAATGTATTATGGATTTAATTTTAGGTTCACGAATATTGCCAAAGGAAATGAAAAAGGTCATGTTGAAAGAAGTGTTGAATATGTCAGGAGAAAAGTATTTAGCGAACCGGGCCATGACAAGTTTGATACTCTTGCAGAAGCCAATCAATTTCTTTTAGCAGGATGTATGAAACTTAACCACAAGGTTTCTTCAAATGGGACAATTCCAATGGCTGCTTTTAAAGAAGAGCAAACGCATCTGCTGCCTAATTTACCTAAGTTTGAGAGTTGCATATATTCTGAATACCGTGTCGATAAATATTCAACCATATTGGTAAATCAAAATCACTATTCCGTACCTGACAAATTAGTTGGTAAAATGGTGCGTGTTAAAATGTTTACAGACAAGATATTTGTTTACCACGATGAAAACCTTGTAGCTAAGCACGAACGAAGCTTTAAAGTTCATGATTGGAGGATTGATATATACCATTATCTGAGAACACTCCATAAAAAACCAGGTGCCCTACAAGGAAGCACAGCATTGCTTCAAGCGGACACCCAAATCAAAAATATCTACAAAGAATATTATACCAGAGACGCGAAATCTTTTCTACAGATTTTAGAAATCATCTATGAAAAAGGAATTCATGCGGTAACGGAAGCACTTAAAGAGCTTGAAAAGCTGTCACCGATGGATATGAGTGCTGATAAAGTTAAGGTAATATGCGAAAGCCGGCAAGAAAAAGAAAACCTTAAGGATAATGCTTTCACCGATTACCTCACGGAAAAGTCAAGAAACACTTTGTTTAAATATGACCAGCTGGCAGCACTCCAATCAGGAAAGCTTAAGAAGGAGGCTGTATAAGATGAAGATTAAGTTGAATGAAGAAATCATTGAATACTGTAAACTATTGAAACTTAAGGGGATTCGCACACATTTTCAAGAAGCCATGAGTGAATCAAATGACTATGAAGATTTCCTTCATAAGCTTTTAACCTATGAGATGGAAGAAAAAGATAAACGCTCTATTGACTGTAGAATTAGAAATGCACATTTGCCTTACAGACAATATTTTGAAGATATTGAAATGGATTGTCTTCCTGCAGATATACAAAAGAAATTACCTGAATTGGCTACTCTTGACTTTATTGAAAAAGGGAAAAACATTATCATGACAGGAAATCCCGGCACAGGAAAAACCATGGTTAGCATAGCCTTAGGGTTAAAGGCTTGCATGGTAGGCTATAAGGTATTATTTACAACCGTACCGTTGCTTGTTACCACATTAAAGGAATGCAACAGTACTAAGACCTTAAGATATTTTGAAAACAGATTTGAAAAGTATGATCTCGTTATTGCAGATGAA
>JAFGID010000170.1 GCA_016929735.1 Ignavibacteriales bacterium
ACTATTAAAAGAAGCAATGCTTGCATTTTTAGTGGAAAAACCACCTGTCGCTATAGTAGCAAAAGAATGCGTTATTGCATCAAACCAGCCAACACCACTTATCATTAAAAATATTGTTTCAAGAATAGTTAAAACAACATAAGTTCCAGCAAGAATATGTATTGCTTTTTTTGCTTGGAGGTTGAAGTTTTCCTGCACCACAGAAGAAACTTCACTTCGATATAGAATTATTTCAGCATTTCCTAAATTCGGCAGAACAGAAAGAACAAATAAAATAATTCCTACACCACCAATCCAGTGTGTTGCAGCCCGCCAAAAAAGCATTCCCATCGGTAAAGATTCAACATCAGCTAAAATGCTTGAACCAGTTGTTGTAAATCCTGAAACACTTTCGAACCAGGCATTTTCAAAGTTGAATACACCACCCCATAAGAGATAAGGAATTGTTCCTGCTATACAAGCAAGTAACCAACTCCCAACAACAATTAATAATCCTTCCTTATTCGTTATACTTTGAGAATGAGGAATAAAAATAATTGGAAATACACCGAACATTGCTGTTACCAAAGAACTATAAAGCAGTGGCATAAATGATGCTTCAGCATTGAAAGATGAAATCATTGCTGAAATGAGCATAAAAAGTGCACTGAGAAGAAGGGAGTATGCTATATATCTAATGACAACCTGAAATCTCATTTATCATTCCTATACTTCAGATATTCGCATAAATCGTGAACTGAATGTGCTAAGTCTTTAATTTCATCGTTAGACTCTATCTTAACATCAAAAGATGTTCCTTTGTCTTTAAATTTATCAATACTTTGTGTGATGTTGATTATGGGTTTGACAAGATAATGATTAATCAAATAACTAAACAATAAAATAAAAATAAATGCAGCAATAATTGCAATTACTCCTGGGGTAATTGCCCTATATGCTTTTTTTTGTAGGTTGCTTACTGATTCTTTCATCATCTTATCGTTGATATTTATTAGTTTATCAATTTCATCAAGGATAAGTGTGGTTAGTTCTTGGAGAAAAATGAAACTTTGTGATGATAAATTATTGCTGGAAATTTTAATTAGTATATCTTGATAGTAAGTCTTGAATTGGAGGTATAGAGTGTTAATCGTATCAAGATATTTTTCCTCGTTATCTATTGTAATATTATTTCTAGCAATATTATAATTCGCGATAAACAAACTATCAGAATAATCCAAAATTTCTTTTCCTTTTTTATCTTGATTAAGATAAATTAAAACAATACCATCTTCTTGAATTTTTATTGCTTTAGTCATAGTGTGTGCAGCTTCTATGCTTTTATAGTTTTCTTTCAATATTCCGCTTACTGAATCGCTGATAGTGTTAAATTCATAAATTGACCAAAAGCCTGAGATGGATAGCATAATTGCTAATACAACAAAACCTAAAATTAATTTTATTTTTATTTTCATAATAATCTAATAAGTAAATAAAAATTTATTGAACAAAATTAAATAAACTTTTGCAATTATCAATTTTTAATTATTCCTAAGTTTACGCAAAAATAGTTATTCTGAACGAAGTGAAGAATCTATACTATTTTAAATAAAAGATATTTCTTCCGACAAGTTTGAATCAATATTACAAAATAATCCTATCCGTCAGGTAAGTTATTATTAAATTGTAATAGAAAAGATTGAACCTTTTTTCTATGTATTTTAATGATTTATAATAAAAGATTTTATTAAATGATGTGAAAAATTTTTATTTTTGTTATAATAAATTATTAAATTAAAATTTTAAGAAGCAATATGGAGCAAATAAAGAAAATGGAAATTAAGCTGAAAAAGGAATTTGAACTTAATAAAGATTTTCCTATACCGAGCTACGAGGATTGGAAATCAACGGTGGAAGCTGAACTTGATGGTATCCCATTCGACAAGAAATTACTTACTGCTACTTATGAAGATATTTTTTTACAACCTCTATACACAAAAAAAGACTTTTCTGAAAATAATGAATTTCCCGGTTTCTACCGCTTTATGAGGAACACTAAAGTTGATGGTTATTTAAATTCTTCTTGGCTTATTAGTCAGGAATTACCTTATGGTGATGCACAGGAATTTAACGATGCACTGAAATATGATTTAGAGAGAGGTTTAAATGCAATTAACATTAAACTTGATTTAGCAACTATTAAAGGTTTCGATGCTGATTATGCAAAAACAGATTATGTGGGCGAAGGTGGTCTTTCGATTTCAGGAATGAATAGTCTATCCCGTTCATTGAAAGATATTGATGTTGAAAAATATCCAATCTATGTTAATGCCGGTTTTTCAGCGCTTCCATTTATGATAATCTTTTTATCTTATTTAAAGAAAAACAATATTTCTTACCAATTGCTTAAGGGTGGAATTACTGCTGACCCATTTAATTATATGCTCCAATTTGGCAAACTACCCGTTTCTTTAGACTTTGCTTTCAAGAAAATGAAATTGACAACTGAATATGTAATTAAGAATAATGTAAATTTTAGAACCATTGGAGTAAGTGGATTAAATTATCATGATGCAGGTGCTAGTGCTGTTCAAGAATTAGCATTTGTTTTGGCTACAGTAGTTGAATATGTGAATCAATTGCAAGAAAGGGGTTCGAATATAAAAGACTTTCATAATAAAACAAAATTGTCATTAGGTGTTGGCCCGTTTTTCTTTATGGAGATTGCGAAACTTCGTGCAGCAAGAATTTTATTTTCAAATTTAATGAAAGCTTATGGAATAGATGAACAAGATATAGATATTTTTATTCATGCAAATACTTCATCATTCAACCAGACAATTTACGACCCTTATGTAAATACACTACGAGGAACAACTGAAACTTTCTCGGCAATACTTGGTGGAGCTGATTCTATTAATGTCAATAATTTCGATAAACCATTTGGATTGCCGGATGAATTTTCAAGGCGACTTGCAAGAAATACTCAATTGATTTTAAAAGAAGAATGTAATCTTAACAAATTTATTGATGCGGCTGGTGGTTCATTTTATATCGAAAAATTAACAGAAGAAATTGCAAAAAAATCTTGGGAAATTTTTCAGGAAATTGAAAAACAAGGTGGAATGCTCGAAGCATTAAGAAATGAATATCCACAAAAATTAATAGAGCAAACAAATGCAAAAAGAAATCAGGACTTGTTCAAGCGTAAGTCGGTTTTAGTCGGCACGAATATGTTTGCTAATAACAAGGAAGATAAATTACAATTTAAACATGCTGATAAAATTAAATTACAGAAAAAACGAGCTGAATATTTGCAAAAGTTTCGCCTATCAGCTAAGAAGGAAAAGGATTTATCAATTTTAGAAAAATTAAATTCATTACTCAATTCGGATGATGCTAAGACTGTTGATACTGGTGTAGATGCAATCCTTGAAGGTGCAACACTAGGAGAAATTACAAGAGCAATTCGTGCGACAACAGAAGAATCAATAGAGATTAAAAAATTAGAAAGCAAAAGATTGGCAGAACCATTTGAGAATATTAGGAAAAGTGTGGAAATAATAACAGAAAGAAAAAATATAAAACCAAAAATACTACTCGCAACGATGGGTTCAATAAAACAATTCAAGGTAAGAGCAGATTTCTCGAGAGAATTTTTTGAAATAGCCGGTTTTAATGTTGAGTATCCTAATGGATTTAATTCAACAGAAGATTTGATAGCATCAGTAAAAAAATCTAATCCCGCGGCGGTTGTCATTTGCTCTACTGATGATACATATCCCGATTTAGTTCCATCGATTTCGAAAGGTATAAAATCTTTGAACAGTAAGATTGTTCTAATCCTTGCAGGCTATCCAAAAGAACATATTGAGAATTTTAAGAAAGAAGGAATAGACGATTTTATTTATATGGGAGTAGATGCTCATAAATTTTTTGTATCATTATTGGAAAAAATAGGAGAGTAAAAAATGAGTAAGATAGATTTTTCAAAAGTGAATTTAGACTTTGCTGCAAATAAAACGACCTATTCCGATTGGGCGAAAAAATTTAAAGAAAACACAGGACAGCACGAAGAGAGTTATGCCACAGAATCGATGGAAAAAATTTCTATTAAACCACTCTACTGCAAAGATGACTTGAAGGATTTTGAACATATTGATTATCTATCAGGAATGCCGCCTTATCTTCGAGGTCCTTATTCAACAATGTATGTAATCCGCCCTTGGACAATCAGACAATATGCAGGATTTTCAACTGCCGAGGAAAGTAATGCTTTCTACAGAAGAAATCTTGCTGCTGGTCAAAAAGGTTTATCTGTTGCTTTTGATCTCGCAACACACAGAGGTTATGACTCTGACCATCCGAGAGTTGTTGGCGATGTTGGCAAGGCAGGTGTAGCGATTGATTCTGTTGAGGATATGAAAGTCCTATTCAGTGGAATACCACTTGATAAAATGTCGGTATCAATGACGATGAACGGTGCAGTTATTCCAGTGATGGCTTTTTATGTTGTTGCAGCAGAAGAGCAAGGCGTTAAGTGGGAGCAACTGACCGGCACGATCCAAAATGATATTTTAAAAGAATATATGGTTCGTAATACATATATCTATCCGCCAAAAGAATCGATGAAAATTATTGGTGATATTTTTAAATTCACATCGCAATATATGCCCAAGTTCAATAGCATAAGTATCTCCGGCTATCATATGCAGGAAGCAGGTGCTTCTGCAGATTTGGAGATGGCTTATACTCTTGCAGATGGTTTAGAATATGCGAGAACAGGTGTTGCCGCTGGATTGGATATTGATACTTTTGCTCCGAGGCTTTCTTTCTTCTGGGCTCAGGGAATGAATTACTTTATGGAAATTGCAAAGATGAGAGCAGCAAGAGTAATCTGGGCAAAACTAATAAAACAATTCAATCCAAAAAATCCTAAATCAATGGCGTTGAGAACACACTCACAAACTTCAGGTTGGAGTCTTACGGAACAAGATCCGTATAATAATATTATCAGAACTTGTATCGAAGCATTAGCTGCAGTCTGCGGACATACTCAATCATTGCATACGAATTCACTCGATGAAGCTATTGC
>JAFGID010000171.1 GCA_016929735.1 Ignavibacteriales bacterium
ATAATCAGGAATATCTTGAATTAAGTAAGTATCTTCAATTTCATTCTTACTAATTTTAGAAAATGATATCGGTGTTTCTCCTTGTTTACCGAGTGAACTTTTAACCAATACAGTTTGGCTAAGCAGAATCTTTCTTTCAAGTAGTATAATTTTTTGTTCATTATCAACAAATTCTGAGACTAAAATTTTCTTTTCCTCATAACCGACATAACTAATTTTTACAATGTCATTCAAATCCAATTCTGCAGTTATAACAAATTCACCATTCTCATTCGTCGAAGTACCAATTTGTTTTTCAACGATAACGATATTTGCATATTGCAAAGGTTCATTATTTGATGAATCAACTATTTTCCCTTTGATAATTTTCTCTTGAGAAAATAAAATTGTAATAGTCACAAAAAACAAAAAAATAATCTTTTTCATTATTTTACCTCTTAATCATATTTAAAATAAAAAAACCGCTCCAGCGAGGAACGGTTTAAAATATAAAATCTTTTTTCATCTTCCCTACGCTGGCATTATCCATGTCAGGTTCAATGGGTATTATCTCAGACTCTCCAATAGGAGGACACCCCAGAAAAATTAATTATTTTACAAAGAACTAAAAATTATGTATACAAAAATAACAAATAATTAAACAATCAAAAAAAATAATTTATTTTAATAGAACTACTTTCTTTATCGAAATATAATTGTTTATTGACCTATCAACTGGAGTAGCCTCCAATCGAATAATATATACTCCACTTGAAAAGTTTGTAGCATCCCATTTATAATTATGGTAACCGGCACTCAACTCTTTGTTAAGAATTGTTATTACCTCTTGACCAAGTATGTCATATACTTTCAAGTTGACAACTGAATTAATTGGTAAATCAAATTTAATATTTGTTGTAGGATTAAAAGGATTTGGATAATTCTGGTATAAACAATATTCTTTTGGTGTAAAACTGCCATATTTTATATCTGTAGGAATAGTCGTATCAATTACAAATATACTATCAGTAACCTCTATTATATATTTATTTACTGCATCAGAAATTCTAACTTTACAATAGTCTGTTGGTGTTTTTGGTATTCGCCAAGTAAATTCCCCCAAATCAACAGGAAGGCTATCGGCACCTGTTATAGAAAACCATTCAGGTGAACTTGAATCTGCATTTATTGTGTATTCTAGTTTAATCATACTGACAGGTTGCCCTTGTTCTGAGAAAATACCTCCTCTATGCTTTATTCTTTTTACTTTACCTATTTCCCAATTAATTGCAACTAAACTATCAACAAATAAAGTATCACGAGCAATATATAATATATTTCTTTGAGCAATAAAAACACTTTTAGAGGTATTACTCGTTTCTTCAAACACATATATTTTACCAATTCTATTAACGGAATCACTTGCACTGTATTGAATGACAATCGTATCTCTTGCTTGACCTCTGGAATTATGTAATTTTATCCAACTTGTATCTTTACTATCAACGCTAGCCATCCAATATATTTCACCACTTCCTATATTTCCTACCTCTACTTCAATAATTCCGCTTATACTTTTAGGTATATAGACAGAATCAGTAATAACTAATATTGAAGATTCATTATATGAGTTCTCAAAAGATGAAACAAATACAGTATCATACATTTTTATAATATTATTTGTCTTCAAACTAACAATTCCTTGGGAGTTATAATTGAGGGTTGAAATTATAACTGGATAAATCTCTCCAGAAAAAACATAAAACTCGGTGTCTTCTCCTTTTATTTCAAAATTTACATCATAATCAAGAATTTCTACGTGCAACAGGGAATCTGTTTCATTGCAAACGATAAATGCTTTACAAATTTCGTTTTCACTTGCTGATAATAATGACTGATAGGCGTTTACCATACCATAACCCGTTGTATCATCATATCCCTTATTTCCAATATCATTGGAGGTGATTTGTAGAACAGCTCTTATTTCGTCGTTAGTTAAATTTGGATTCTTTGATTTAATTAGTGATACTATACCAGTCACGATCGCTGATGAAGAAGATGTACCTTCTAATATTACTAACTCCCCATCCACCTCATCAAATACTATATTTTCTCCTGGTGCTAGAAAATCTATTCCACCATAATTACTGCTCTTTGACTTATACCCCAAGTTATCCATTGCTCCAACAGAAATACATTCTTTGAAGTCAGATGGGAAATGAAATTTAATGTGATTATTGTTATTGTCATTTCCAGAGGCACATATTAAAATAGCTCCTTTACTATGTGCATATTCGATAGCGTCTTTTAAAGTGTTTGAATATGCGTAAGAGCCCAAACTCATATTAATTATTTTAATTCCAGCATCTACTGCCTCATATATGCCTTGAGCAAGCGTTGAATGGGTCCCAACTCCATAATCGTTTAGTACCCTTACTGGTAAAATTATCGTGTTAGGAGCAATTCCTGAAATACCTATTCCATTATCTTTTTCTCCTGCAATTATTAATGCAGTAGCTAAGCCGTGATAAGGTAAATCTATTGAATTTTCTCCAATGCAATCAATTTCATTTAATAATCTGTTCTGAGGTAAATTAGGATGATTTCTAAATATTCTAGTATCAAGAATTGCTACAGTATCACCCGTATCTTCCAAATTCCATCCCCATAGCATATCTACGTCAATACCACGTGTTCCTTTAAATTGCCCAGTATTATTCAAATACCATTGATACTTGAACAAAGAATCATTTGGTACATTCTGTCTATATTTTATTCCCGATTGAGGTGCATTATTAATTTCGCCGTTTAAGTAAACAAAGTAATCAGGATGAGCATATTCTACATCAGGATTTTTATTATACTCTCTGACTAATGCTTCAACATCTGCTTCGACTGACAAATCAACTACCATTGAATTATTCTTCAACACTGAACTGATTGCTTGGATACTATATTTTTCGCTTATCAAATTTACAGATTCTGAGCTAGTTTTATTTTGTCCTTGAAAAACTTTTACATTTTCTTTTAACTTTACAACGACTTTATTAAGCTCATACTTTTCTGGTTGCTTTTCGTTACTATTATTTAGTGGAAAATTTAAATGTAAATTTGGTTGAATTAACGAAACATTTCTGTTTTGTATAGAAAAAGTTTTTACTTCATAACCTCTCTTCTTGCTAAAACCGTCGCTTTCACCCCCTAAAAAGCGGTAGTTCCCTTGACCTAATAAAAGGATTGAATTTATTATAATAAGATAACAATATATTATTTTTGTATTCATTTTTTAAATAATTAGTAGATAAAAATTATTTTTACCTAACGCATCGAAAGCCACACATTTCAACTCGAGAATTTACTTCCCAGTATGTTACTGCACCACCGAATCTATCTGAGATACGACAATATTCCTGCAAGTTAAACCAACTACTGCCTCTAAGGCTAAATCCAATTTCTGCAATTTGTGTTGGCCAGTTCGCTACATTTGAATGTCCAAGTGAATCAATTTCACCATCACCTGTTTGTCCAGAAAAAGCTCTACCGTCTATGTCTCCAACTGTAATGCAAAATTCCAACAAATTACCAGACATTTCCATAACTCCAGAATAAGCAGCGCCGGCATCTTCCTGACTAGATGAACTTGTCGCAAAACAACCTACCCTTAAAGGGCCTTGTACCGAGTCATGGTCACCAAACACACAATTTGCTCCAGTATTTAAAGCCATTTCATTTGGCTCATAAGGATATGCAATACCTTTTGCTTGCATTATGCTGTCCGAATTCCATGCATATTCATTTGGAAGTGGATATTTATCTAATCTGCAGATTTTTTCAAATTCTAACTCAGTCATAGGTCTTAGTCCAGCCCAATCTGCGTATGCCAATCCATCTTTAGCATTTAAGTATGCGCATGCGATAAAAGGTTTATTTGTACTGAAAACACCATCTATATTTACTATATTATATCTGTGCTTACGGCCATACCATTCTGAATCGGAAGAATATCTGTTACTTGCCTGTAAAGAATCAATCGAATTTAAAAATTCCACATATTGCTCCTGTGTTATTTCATATTTCATACAATAAAAAGATTTATATCCTTTAGGAAAAGATGATGGTATCGGACCTAACTGATCTCCACCCGCATAATATGGAGCTTCAGAGGAATAATAAAGGTTATCTGAGTTGGTACCAACAATTATTTCGTTTTCGCTTGTAATGTAATATGGATCATTTCCACCGTATTTATAGAAATGGTTTATCTCAGTTCCACCACTGCCAACATAAAACGGACCTTCGGGAATAAAAACCATTTCAATAGCGAATACATCAACAGTTATAAAATTAGTATCGAACCATTCATCTGTATAATGAAAAAGTAATTCACATTTTGTTGAAAATGTACCGTAACCTTCTACTCCTCTGTAAATGAAAGCACCGACACCCTCACCATCTGTCTCACCTATTTCTATCACTGCATCAGGATTATCAAGTTTATGATTGCTTGCATTAATGTCAAGTTTCACATGCATCCATTTATCACTACTATTTTTTATTTTTGCAAAGACCCACGCAGCATCATAATTAACACTGTCTCGCCAGGAATTTTCCCAATATAAATCAAACTTAATTATAGCAGTATTTTTATTTGTATCTTTACTTAATATAAATACATTTGTTAAAATAATATTATTTCCTACCAATATCGAAATAAATAAAAAAAAGATTATTGTAGTTTTTTTAAGGATTCGCATACCTATTTATAATAAAATGTAAGTAAAATTCTAAATAATAATGTAAATTTAACAAAATAAACTTATTATTATGTGTAAATAAATTTTCATAAAGAAATTAGTAAATAAAAATAGTAATTTTTTTTATAATTATTCAAATAATTTTAATTTAAAAGTTATTAACTTTTTAATATAGGACGTATCTGCATACTTAACGCTCCCATCCAATGGGTGGATCTAAAGGTACATTTTTCGATATTCTTGCGTAACCCAAATATCCAGGATATTTATTTTGATCAAATATAATTTCAAATCCATGTTTCCCTCTTGTGAATTTCTTCCATTTTAATGTGTTTATATCCCAATAATACAATATTAAATTCTCCAATTTATTACCAGCATTCTCAAAATCTTCATTTGTAAAACAAATCTCCAACATTATATCATCCTTCTGATAAACACCTTCTATCTTTTTGCTACTATCATCTACAAACTCGTAATCTCCTACTATGCGATTTGGTTTTACATCATTTTTCTTTGGTTTTGTTATACATTCATGATTAACCGGAACATCTTTTATCTTTGCAACAATATTTCTCTCATTTACTTTGTTTGGATGCCATATTGCTATGCCTTTTTTATTATCCTTAATTTTTTGACCATATAATGGTAGACTAAAAAGAAATATCACGATTAACAAATATTTCAAACTCATTATTTTACCTCACTAAAATAATAATTTTTAAAATTATCTTTTATTTTTCTTTGATAAAATAATCATACTTTAAATAAATATCAACTTGTTATTGGTGTGGTGTGCAATAAAAGAAACTATGTGTGTATCAATTACCTATAAGTGTGCAATATTTTTACTTTTTAAACACCCCTAAAATACAAAAAAACAATAAAATAATTTTTTTCCCTTAAAGCTGAAAAATCGTTTCTATATAACCTTACCAATTAAAATGTAAATAAAAAAAAAGACGAAGCAATTTATGCTTCGCCTATTTTATCTAAAATTCAAAGTAGTGTTACTACTTTTTAACGGTAGGCACCCTGTAAATATACTTTAAGATTCAGTTTTATTCCTCCAGCGGGAATACCACTATAAAAATAACTACCTTTTGTGGAATTTACTGTTATCGTATTTGTTCCAGCATCTATACTTCCACCAGTGTATTGCCAATTATCGTAATACCTACCAAAAGTTATGCTATTCTCATCTCCAACTATATCTGCTTCCAAGTATGTCAATACAGCACTGTAATCTGAACCATTGATATTCCAATAACGCTGTAAATAATTAGTTGACCATCCTGGATTACCGTATGCTTCATCGTCACAATAAATACTAACCATTGGTTCTGGAATAACAGTTGGTAACTGTGTATAACTCACTGGTGAATATTCTCCAATCGTTCCAATAGGAAACTCATATGTGCCTACCCCACCTATAATTTTCTTTACATAACTTGTTGCATCTGCTAACTCTATAAAATTAATAGATGAAGCACCGGTTATTATTGCCCATTCTTTAAAAATTAAATGTAAACCAGACGGTATCCTTAAAGTTGAAAAGTCATTTAATTCCAGTTTATAATTAATAATAAATGGAGTAGAGAGAGTTAATAACCCTCCACCAGCTTTATATAAAGTGTCTGCTGGATATATCATTCTGCCTGTAAACTGATCACCTGCGGCCCAAAAATAATAATTTAAACTGCCTGATGATGTTTGATCTACCGTTAAAAGAATATTACCACCAAAAATTCCCTGATCATGTTCAGATATATAAGAACTAAATGGATTTGGGCTGAAAATTCCATCCCCACTGATTGTTTTGTTACTTAAAGATAAAAGACCGCTATTAGAATAAGATTTATCCACTAGTATTGTAATATTACCTGCTAATTCAACCTTTGCATTAGTACATTGATTTACATTTCCATTAAAAGTCATCCCGGGCAAATAAAGAAATTCAAATTCGCTACCAGTATTTTCTATTGTGAGTGTATTTGTCGGGTTAAGATCTGTATCCAAGACAACAGAGTTTGTCTGTCCGCTACAATTCCATACAACCGACACTAGATTAATTTGTGCATTCACTATTGGAGCATTGTTTATTATACCAGTTATGTATAACTTACCACTGAATTGTCCTCCTGGCCAAGTCATTGCTGGTACTTCTCCACCATCTCTTGCATGAACATAACTGCCAAAATCGCTTCCATTAACTATTGTACCATTCTTTACTATGGTACCTGAATTTACAATATACCCTATATTATATAAATCATCTCCAACCCCATCATTTACTGTCAATGTTGTTCCACTATTTACTATTAAATAACCGCCATTCGATGTTTGATCAATCGTTACATTTATATTTACATAAACACTATCATCTATTGTAATTGTAGAATCTAAATATGTAGGATATCTCGTAGCTGCTACCCAGTTTACTCCATCACTGCTCATCTCCCATACGTTTGTATAATCCGTCCAGTCGCCATTATTCTTTGTTCTGAAGTAGAAACTCTCAACTCCTCCTTCTATACCACTATAATAATAATTTCCACTCGATGTACTGCTGATACTTAAGATATTTGTCAATGTATCTATACTACCACCAACTGGTTCCCAATCACTAGTATAACGACCAAACAATATACCTTTCTTTTCACCCACTACATCACCATTTAAATATGTTAATGAACCCTCATAAGTAATCGTTCCATCCCGCAATATTCGCCAATGCCTATCTATGTAATTTGTCCAACCCGGATTACTATATGCTACATCATCGCAATATATATCCAAATATGCACTGCCGCTTATTGAACTAACCGTTAAACTTGCAGGACTGTATTCACCTATTGTTCCCATTGGAAAACTGTATGTCTGGTCACCACTAAAATATTTCCTTACATAACCTGTCCCATCCAACTCTATGAACTGTGTACCTGAACCGGTTATACTTGCTCCACTATTCAATACCAAAAACTGCCCATCACCTACCCTTAACCTCGAATTACTTCCACTCATAACTAGACTATCACTTATTGTTGCATTTGTGTTAATTAATGTCAATACTCCACTTCCTGTCTTTTGCAAACTTACTATGGTATCCGTCGGTAAATTTGTTCCTGTTACCTGATCTCCTGCATGTGTATAAACATATGTGACATTTCCAAAATAAGGTAACAATGTACATTGTATATTTCCATTTATTCCCAGCGGTGAACCAATATGTAATTCACCCCCAATTTGTGAAAAACCACCTGAACCACTTATCACATATTCATTACAAATCAATTTCCCATAATTCTGATAATAAAAATCCTCATTTATAGACAATATCGTTATATTATCAATTAAATTTACGGTCGTCCCTGATTGTTGGATTACTGCACAATAAAAGGAAATACTTGGAATATTAATACTACCACTTCCGTCATCCTGTATTGTCAATCCATAATTCGGATTAAGGTTTGTTGGAAATGTCAAGGAATCAGTCTGTCCACTACAATTCCAATTTACATTATATAAATCAGTCTGTGTATTCACCGTTGGTGCTGTAGTTGTTATACCTGTAATATTAAGAATTGAACCCTCGTACCAAAGCATTGAGGGTATTGTACCACCATTTAAAGCATGCTCATATACACCTGTTGATCGATTTTCCTTAATACCTGCTCCTGTTATGCTACCTTTGTTTATTATTGTTCCATTATTTATCAAACTACCATTTACAGTTACATTTAAACGATTTTCTAAAGTAAACCCACTAACAATAGTTAATACCCTAGAAGAAGCTATTATTATATCATAGTAATACCCATTAATGTTGAAATTTATATTGTGCCTTATTCTAATATTACTAGATATACCACTAGGTGGACTGGCATTAATAGGTATCCAGTCATTAAATTCAGTTAAATATACTTCCCACACATCAGTTCCTGTCCAATTTCCATTCTTTCTTGTCCGCCAATCACCGTTTTGCTGAGCGATTATAAATGCTGTAAACAGAAAATATAACGTTAATAAAATTTTGATTACTTTCATTTTCTACCTCATTTTTTGTTTTTGTTTAAAGTTTTATTTTTTTAAAAAAGATTTCTTATTTTTTAAACATATTTTTAAAAATATTTTTTCAACTTAATTATGTAAGTTGATGAACAATAAATAATTATATGTATAAATCCTAATTATTATTATGCAAAATTTCTACTTTATATGCATCCTTTAAGAATATAAAATATTGCAGTAACTTAATAAAAAAGAATCACAAAACAATTTGAGATTATTCTATTTTTCTTAGCTTACTTAAATACGGAACTCTTCCATATTAGTTCTTCTATCAACTCATTTATATTATTTGTAACTCTTTTCGTACTTATATCTGGGTTACGGATATTCTGTATTGCTTTTCCTATTTTACTTACTATTCTATTTGCATTACTTGGATGAATATCAAAATATTTACCTAACATTTCATATGTTAATCCCATATTTATAAACATCAAAAATATTAGTAATTGATTCTCTATGTCTAACTTGCTCGGTCTGCCTTTTTTCTTATTATCTATTATTTTCTCAATTTCCATAACTAACACTTGAAATTCGGCAAAGCCAACATTGGTATATTGCCTGAATTTGTCTGGTTCTTGTTTTAATAGATTAACACTAATTATTTTATTTCCCAATTTAATTTCCCTTCTAAAACATCAAAATATTTATCATTTATTTTAATATTAACTTTATAACCATTCTCAAAATCACCTCTTTATCATTACTTGTTTCTTATCTTCACGAACATGTTGTATCCACGCAAAATATCAATTGAACTTCTATTCATTTAATGCAATTTCAAATTATTTTAATTATTGAATTTCAAAATTCTTAAATAACACAATGTCAAAGAACAACATAAAAGGCCCCTCGCTCCGAGGGCTGTGGAGCGAGGGTCGGAGGCCTTTATGAAAAAATAAATAAAAAATGTATAATAATATTTACTTTAATAGAAAATCAAAAAGTAAAACAATCTTTAAGCGGCATTTTAGCAACACAGCTCGTTGAGTAAAGTCGAAACGAACAAATTACAATTTAACAATATTAACCTGTAACTTTTAACCCGCAACCTATAACCTTTAACTCTTAATATATTCCAATATTCCAATATTTAAATGAACAGTAAATATGGCCCCCTCTCTCCGAGGGCTAACGAGAGAGGGGCGGAGTGCCATTATGAAAAAAAACAAACTTTTAACAAAAAGGGTCCTCTCCCCATAAAATACTGAGGAGGGGTAGGAGTCCCATCATGAAATAAAAGCAAATATTTTTAACGACTTTTTATTGTTATATTTTTAAAAAAATCAAAGAACTTGTTTTTCTGATGTGCAATATATTAGAAATATTTAATTATCAAATAGTAGTTTACTGCGGTGTGAAAATAAAATAACTATGTGTGTAAATTTAATTTATAAGTGTGCAAAAAAAATACTTTTAAAACCTATGCTATTGTCCATCCTTTCATTTTTTTTATTAAAATTTCTTTTTTCCTTGAAGAGACTTGCAGATAAGTACCATCTCTCAACAAAGCAAAACCGCCTCTGGATTTATATTCTATACCATTCTCAACATATTTATTTTTAAATTCTTTAACATAAATTACATTTACTAAATACTTATCATGAATTCTCACGAAATTAAATTCATCCAGTAATTTCTCAAAATAATTCAGTGGTCTATTAACTGTATGTATTTCATTACTTTCAAGATATAACTTTGCAGTAAAACCTTCAATTTCAAATCGAACAATTTCATTTATTTTATAAAAACAATATCCATTTGCTGTTTTAATTCTTATACGTTTT
Source organism: Ignavibacteriales bacterium (assembly GCA_016929735.1). GTDB lineage: Bacteria > Bacteroidota > Ignavibacteria > Ignavibacteriales > Melioribacteraceae > JAFGPR01. The sequence continues at coordinate 10,592 of JAFGID010000171.1, forward strand.
ATATCTTCGTTTACTGCTTCTGCTAATAAATTCAACGTTTCGCCAGATACAATTTGCATATCTTGAAAACGAGAAATCGCCTCTTGTAGTCTTTTAGGAATAATAGGTTTAACTAAATAATCAAGTGCTGCAAATTCAAATGCCTTGACAGCATATTTTTCATAACCTGTAATAAAAATAATCTTGAAAGTTGGATCGTCAATTGCTTTTAAAATCTCAAAGGAAGTATTATTTCCAAGTACAACATCTAAAAATAATAATTCAGGATTAAGTTCATTTATTATTTTAATACCATCCTTTACATTTGATGCAGTACCAACAACCTTAACTTCCTTTACATAATTCTTTAAAAGATTTTTAAAAAATAAAAGTTGTTTCTTGTCATCTTCTATTATGACTGTTCGAATTAATTTCATCACTCCCCTTCATGAAAATATAAAATATAAATTTCTAATTAAATTTACTAAATAATAATCTTTAAATCAACCCTTGTTACTCGTATTGTAAACAAGGGGTTGCAACCCCTTGTTGAAACAATTTTCAAAGATGTCATCTTCATTAAAGGACTTACTAAACGAAACTTCTGAAAAATAATAAAATAATATGTCATTCTAAATTCCGATTTATCGGAATGAAGAATCTCAATTATAAATTACTATAAAATAAGTTTATTAATTTATTAGATTCTTCGCTTAGTTTACCCTTGAACAAAGTGAAGGGCTCAGAATGACAATCTATTAATAATTTTTCAGATGTTTCTAAATAATAATATCTAATTCAACTCTTGTACCTTTAGGTTTACCTTTTTTATCAATTAAATCAATAATCTTAACTTTAAGATTAGTTTTGTAAATTTTATTAATCAATTGAATCCTTTGTTCAACATTTCTTTGTCCAATTGATTTATATTTTTTGGTTTTTATTTTTCTTTCCGCTGCTTTCTCTCGCCCTATTCCATTATCTTCAATAGTACAAAGCAGATTTTTTTCATTTATCTTTTTAAAAGAAAGCATAATTCTGCAGTTATCTTCTTTGTCAGCAAATCCATGTAAAATTGAATTTTCAATATACGGCTGAATAAGCATAGGTGGAATTTTAATTTCCTCGGTATCAATACTTTTATCAATTTTTATTTTATAATCAAATATCTCGGCAAAACTTGATTTTTCTAGTTCAAGATATACTTTTAGATTTTCAATTTCATCAGCAAGTGCTATATATTCATGCTCTGAACTCTCAATTATTTTTCTCATTAGTTCTGTAAAGTTTCCTATATAATCTAATGAATTTTCGATATCTTCTGAAAGAATAAAATTTTGGACTGCAGCCATTGAGTTAGATATAAAGTGTGGATTCATTTGCATCCGAAGCATTTTTTCTGTTGAATAAAGTTCTTTATTCTTTTGCTTTAATTTAATTTTATAATAAAAAATCACAGAGAAAAGTAACAAAACAATAATTCCTGATATTAAATATAATTTATCATTTTCCAATTTTTTGTTTTTTAATTCAAGGATATTCTTTGCGTTTTCTATTCTCTCGGTTTGATATTTTGTCATCATATCAGCAATTTGTTGGCTTTTTGTTTCATTAAAGACGCTATCTTTTAATTCTGAATAAGCAATATAATATTGCAATGCATTTGAACAATCATTTATGTTTCTATAATATTTATAGAATGAGTCATATATTTGCATCTGGAGATTAATATCGCCAACTTGGATTGCTGATTTAAGTGCATTCGTTAGATTTTCTTTTGCTTCAGCATAACGTTTTAGATTTAAAAATAAAAGTCCGATATTATTAAGTATTATTGCTTTACCGACTTTATCATTCAATTCTGTGCAAATTTCCAGCGCTTCATAATAATAATTTAATGCTTTATTAAATTCATTTTTTTCATCAAGGATATCTGCAATATTCGTTAATGAAATTATAATACCTTGTTTATTATTTAACTCTTTCTCAACTGCTAACGACTCTATATAGCTCTTTAAAGCTGCATCTAAATCATTCAATTCCGAGTAGACAGTTCCTATAATATCTAATGAACTCGCAATACCTTTTTTGTAATTTATTTTTCTCGATAATTCTAAAGATTTTTGACAGTATTCTAATGCATTATTATAATATCCGCTCCGAAAATAACTTGCTCCAATATTAAAATAAGAATCGGAAACCCCAATAGAGTCATCAATTCCTTCACGCAGTTTTAATGCATGTAGAAAATATTCCAAGGATTTATGAAATTCACCTCTAATATCGTATGAGTTTCCAATACAGTCTAACGCTCTTGCCTCTCCTTTAATATAGTTTATCTCTTTCGCAATTTCTTGAGCAATCCTTGCATAAATAATTGTCGACTCGGGGTAAGAATAGTAATAACTAGTTGCTAATTCATTTAATAAATCTACTTTTTTATTATTTTCTGAACTTTGAATTAACTTCTTAAGACTATCAACATTTTGTGCGGTAAAATAAGTATTTGATAAAAACATCACTGTTAAAATATAATATAAATTATGTTTTTTAATTTTTGACATTACATATTCCAAAATAATTTGAATATAATTGCAAAATTCATTTAAAACTGTATACAATTTATAAAAGAAAAACAAAACTTTCAATCAATTTCACATATTAAAATGTTATAAAACTTAAAAAAAAACCGCCTCTAATGAAGCGGTTTCCATTCTAATTTGTATTAAAATAATTATTTCACTTTTATTTTTTTACCATATTGGATGTCATTATTTTTAAGACTATTTATTTTTTTAAGTTCATCGACCGTTGTATTATATTTTTTTGCAATGTCCCATAAAGTTTCGCCTTTCTGAACTGTGTGTTCAGTTGTTGATGAATTTTTGGTTGTTGAAGTCTTATTATTGCTACTTTTAATTCCGGAAATACTTAATTCATCACCGGCTTTTATTTTATCGCTTGTCAAATTA
>JAFGID010000172.1 GCA_016929735.1 Ignavibacteriales bacterium
ATAAAATGGAGTGATACTGATAAAGTAAGGAATCAAATTGCTGCACTACCTGAAGAAGTTGCAAAAAACGAAGCATACCAGAATGCAATGAAAAATTCAGATAAAACAACAGCAAAAATTGAGAGTGATGCAGCATTAATCAGAGCAATTTTACAATCAATGACCTCTGGCGTGGAATTATTCAAAGAATTTCAGGATAATCCATCATTTAAGATTTGGTTGCAGGAATTTGTGTTTGCGAATACGTATAAAAATGACCCAAGTCAATATAAAAAATTGTAGTCTGGAATAAACTAACCAAAATGCAAGTAAAGTGATAATAGATTTAATAGTTAATGCATTAAGGAACATTACTGTAGGTAGATATTATCGAACTGAAAGGGGATATGTTTCAGAATTCTACAGATTACTTTATTATGCAATAGAACAAAACCAAATATTTCCCAAAAACACAATTCTTGAATCTGAGGTACAGAAACGAGCACTTGACCATTATGGTGTTACCCAGCGTCCCGATTTACTAATTCATATTCCAATCGAAACTGGATTGACTGACAATGCAAATGAAAATAATTTTGTGTGCTTTGCATTTAAATTAAATGGAAATTTTCGTAAAGTAAATAATGATTTCGAAAAATTGGAACAAATGTTCCAGTATCTAAATTACGAACTTGGAGTTCTCATAAATATTGGGTCATATCCTCAGATATATTTAGATAGATATCTTGGCAATTATAAGAATAGAATTCATGAATTCTCAGTTGGATTAGCAGACAGGAATGTTGAAATAAGACATGCGTTTTTCAATGGAAATGAGTTTGTAATAGAAGAAATTTAATTATCCCAGAAGCAATAACAATGTTAATCAGTGGCAACTATTATTGTGTATATTCTCAATAAACGTAATACTCGATAATGACCAAAGCCAATATGTTCCAGTATAATCAAGCCACCATGATAATGTGCTGATTTTTCCAGTTTGAAGGTGCTCTATTTTCAGAAAAACATAATTATCATTATCCCAAACATCCAGCAGCCGAATTGCATCAGAATGCACACCTTCCAATTTAAGGTAGGGCATATTTAATACAAGCATTTTATTTTCTGTCAATATGAATGGTAAATCAAGCCTGACAACATTCGGACGGAAATATTCCAGTTTGTTCAAACCGCTATATTCTCTTGGGATATTGCTCTGGATATCTTCCATTTTTAATTAAAATTCAAATTCCAGTAAGTCATTGCAAGTAGAACTGGTATTTTTATCATGACAGTAGATGTCCTGAACATCTTCCCATGCAATCATCAGAAACTGGAATGATTTGTCATTGATATCAACAGTGAACGGTGCTGACTGACCAGTGGAAGCATCTTCCAGAACCAGATGGACAAAATTATTTTCAACCGACAAGTCATTTAACTTTACCAGACCAAAGGAATCATGCGATATAAAAAGAAATTTCCGTCCGAATTCTGGTTCTAAACTTGTCTGGGCACGGTGCAATAGTATTTGAAGGTGAGTAAAGTCTTCAGGAGCGTTAGTTATCTGGGTAATCAGTTCATTAATAGCATTCATTTGTTGTCATTTATTGGCTGCTTCTTAGTACACGAAAATCTTATTATATTTTCATTAACCTCTGTTTCAAAATAATCCAAATCAATGATAAGCCAATCGCATGGCAGCATGCTATTATCAAGTCTATGGTGTCGATAAATAACCTCTCCTTTTACTATGTCAATCCCCACAATGAAAGCATCAAAGCCTTTCAAGTATGCATGCATGAACTTAATGTGGTTGAGGTGAAAGCCACCATTATCCAATAAATCCAGAATCTGGTAAATTCTATTTTTGACAATAATCCGATTTTTAGCAAAAACACAATCGGAATTGATGAAGAATGCATCATCACCAAGTTCCAGAAATAAGTCTGAAATGCGTGGTGTCAATTTTTTCGTTGAGTTGTTCAATAAGCCGTTCATTTATGTCTGGTTTTTAACATAAATACGTTCAATAGTTAAAACAGGCGGGGGGGGTAAAAATATACCTTCTATCCCCCTATGGGGTAGGTAGGGGGTGTTTTTGGGTGGGGTGCTACACGAGGAAAGTCTCAATGATTTTACAATGGTTCAAAATCTTCTTTAATTAAAAAAGAAAATTCAGGTAGCCATTTCACTCCGACCATTTCTCGAACCAAAATTTTTTTCTTGGGAAAAATTTCGTGAATTAAGAAAGTCGTTGTATTATTTTTTTTGGAAAAAAATCTACTGCTAACATAGTAATCTGTTACACATGCTAAAGAAGCCACTATCAGTTATTCTTTGTAATACACTACTTTACCCTGCACGACCATTATTTTATACATCTTATCCATTTCACTTCTTTCAAATTCTGGTGAAAGGTGGATGTACCTATCCATAATCTTATAACTCGTCTGCCCAACCCATTGCAGGATAGACTTCCAGTTAACACTTGCCTGTACTGCATTTGAGATAAATGTGTCTCTAAAATTATGACTATCATATTCAGTGAAACCATCATCAGGATATTTTTCCCGCATAATAACAAAGATGTCGTCAATATATTTGTTATATGTCTGGTTAGTATAGTCATAGCAACTTGTGTCGTTGTTAACTTCCTCAAGCAGTGATTTACTCCATGGATTTAATGGTTGAACTACTTCTATGTTATGATGTTCCGTTTTTTCAGGAGTAAATTTTAGTGTTTCATTTTTTGTGATGTGGGTTGGTCTTATTCTTTTAATATCATCATATCTAACACCAGTGTGGCA
>JAFGID010000173.1 GCA_016929735.1 Ignavibacteriales bacterium
GCAAGTGGAAGAATTGAATCTTAATAATTTAGAGAATTTATCTTTATTAGAAAAATCCATATATCCAAGTTTGAAAATTTTATTATGTTCATTCCAAAATTCTTTGTATTTATCAGATTCTTTTTCTGACATTTCAATAAGAGAATTCAAAATCTGAGCTGTAACGCTATGTGCAATTTTTGTAAATATAATATTCTCTTGCAAAGTTTCTCTTGAAATGTTCAGTGGTAAATCTTCGGAATCAACTACACCTTTAATAAAGCTTAAATACTCGGGTAGAACATCTTTGTTGTTATGTTGGATCAGAACCCTCTTGACATAAAGATCAAGCCCGTAATTCTCACGTTGATATGCATACATATCAATTTGTTTTTTCGGAATAAATAATAGGCAGTTAAATTGTATTGGAGCATCAACTGATTTATGAATTACTTCTAAAGGTTCTTCATCGTCATAGGTTAAGAATTTATAAAATTCATCGTATTGTTCTTTTTTAAGAGATGATTTTGGTTCTCGCCAAATTGCAGATTGTGTATTGACTTGTTCATCATGAACTTTAATCGGGAATGATATAAATTTTGAGTGTATCTTAACAATACTAATCAATCTTTCTTTGCTTAAAAATTTCTGAGCATCGTCTTTTAGATTAATTTCTATATTTGTTCCTCTTGGAATTTTTTCATCTAAGACTTTTATTTCATAACTCCCCAATCCGTCAGATTTCCATTCAACTGCCGGTTCGTTCTTAAATGATTTAGTTTTAATTACAACTTCCTTTGCCACCATAAAAACAGAATAGAAACCAACACCAAATTTTCCAATTATATTACTTACATCTTTTTGTTCTTTGTTTAACTCTTCTAAAAATTCAGAAGTACCAGATTTTGCAATCGTTCCGATATTTTCAACAACTTCGGATTCGGTCATACCGATTCCATTATCAATTACATTGATAATTTTTTTCTTCTCGTCGAAAGATATTTTTATTTCAAGTGCAGAATCTTTATCTTCGATTTCTGTACTTCTTGTTAGCTCAAATCTTAATTTATCAAGCGCATCCGAAGCATTAGAAATTAATTCACGAAGAAAAATTTCTTTATGCGTGTAAAGTGAATGAACGAGGATGTTCAACAGTTGCTTAATCTCTGCTTTGAATTCAAATTGTTTGGTATTTGATTTTTTTTCTGACATAAATCCTCCAAAAATTTTATTTATATACTTCAAAATTAAAAAAATATTTTTTTAAATTGTTTATTATCAAATTAAAGTAACATGTGTTTATAAACAAATTTAATATGTATTTTCATTTTTACAAAAACTTTATTAAATTGTGCACCAAAATTTTTAATACTTTAAAAATCTTAATTTGGAGTGATAAAATGACGACTAAAATACAAGAGCTTACAGAAAAACTATATTTAGAAGGATTGGAAAAAGGTAAGCAAGAATCTGAAAAAATTATAGAAGAAGCCAAAAAACAAGCAAAAGATATATTGCAAAGTGCAGAACATGAAGCTGAGAAGATTATCGCTAATGCAAAAAAAGAATCTGATGATTTAAAATCCAAAGTGGAAGCTGATATTAAACTTGCATCGAAACAGATTCTAAGTGTCTTAAAACAAAAAATTACAGATTTTATCGTTACCAAAGTAGTTGATAGTCCTGTCCAGAAAGCTTTAGAAGAACAAGATTATGTAAAAAAAATAATTGAGACAATCATTACCAATTGGACACCAAAAAAATCAGGTCCTGTTGAATTATCTCTCCTATTACCTGCTAATAAAGAGGAAGAATTTGCAGATTTCTTTTTGAAAAAAGGTAGGCAACTACTTGATGAAGGTTTAGAAGTTAAATTTGATACAAGATTGAAAAGTGGTTTTAAAATTGGACCCAAAGAGAGCAGCTACAAAATTAGTTTTACCGATGAAGATTTTATCAATTTTTTCAAAGCTTATCTGCGACCTAAAACTGCCCAACTACTTTTTGAGGAAAAATAATGCTTCAAAGAAATTATTATTTTCTAGTTGCAAGTTTACACGATTTACTACTTGATGAGTCGAAATTAGTATTTAATAAATATGATTTTAAAAATGATTTAAAATTGCATTTGCACAAAGATGATTTTGACCTTATTGAACTTTTATTTTTACCAACAGATAATAAGAATTTAATTAATCTTCTATTAAAAATTAACAAATCATTCCTCAATGGTGGTATATACTCACAAGAATACCTTGATGAACAAATAAAAGAACCTGAAAGTATAATCGATTACTTAAAATCTTTTATCATAAATTTTAGAAATGAAACGCTTGAATATCCAAATTTAAATATAGAAGACCAAGTTACTTCTATGTATTATGATTACGTTCTTAAATCTGAGAATAAATTTATATCTGAATATTTTGAATTTGATTTGAACCTAAAAAATTTAATAATTGGTCTAAACTGTAGAAAACATAATTTAAATGTTAACGAATATCTCATATGTTCGAATGAAGTTACAGAAAAAATAAGCAAGAGTACTGCACGTGATTTTGGGTTAGCAAGTGAATTACAATTTGTTGATTTTGTTGTTCACCACTTTGAAAATGATAATGCGCTAGATTTTGAAAAAAGTATATCAACTTTAATATGGCAAAAACTTAATGAAATGACATTTTTTAACTATTTCTCAATAGAAAAAATTTTCGCTTATGTAGTAAAACTTGACTTAGTTGAAAGGTGGTTGAGACTTGACCCAATCAATGGAAAGGAACTTTTTGAAAAATTTTTACTGGACTTAGAAAGTAGTAAAAAAATATAAATACATTTTTAAATTGAGTATAAAAAAAAGAAATTAAAAAAAAATAAGAATTAGGAAAATAAATGAACACTGAAGGTAAAGTAATCGGAATAATATCCAACTTGGTTATGGTAGAAGCATACGGACCAATTTCTCAAAATGAAATTTGTTACATAAAAACTGAAGAAACGAAACTGATGGCTGAGGTTATTAAAGTGGTAGAAGGTCGGGCTTATGCTCAGGTATTTGAAAGTACAAGAGGATTAAAATTAAATTTGCATGTTGAATTTATGGGCCACATGCTCGAGGCAACTTTAGGACCTGGAATGCTCTCAAAAAACTTTGATGGATTACAAAATGATTTAGATAAAATGACAGGTGTCTTCCTCAAGCGTGGGGAATACACTTCTGCTCTCGATGACCATGTTAATTGGGATTTTGTTCCTACTGCTAAAGTTGGTGATAGTGTTACAAGTGGCGATTGGCTCGGTGAAGTAAAAGAAAACTGGATTAACCATAAAATTATGGTTCCTTTCAAACTTACTGGAAATTACAAAATTAGTTTTTTAGCAAATAAAGGTAATTATAAGATTACAGATTTAATTGCGAAAGTAGAAGATGGACAAGGAAATACAATAGATATTACGATGCAACAAAAATGGCCAGTCAAACTTCCTATCCGCGCTTACCGAGATAAAATCAGACCATTTAAACTTCTCGAAACAGGAGTAAGAACAATTGATACTCTTAACCCGATTGTCGAGGGGGGAACCGGCTTCATACCAGGTCCGTTTGGTAGCGGCAAAACAGTTTTGCAACATGCAATTTCACGCCATGCTGAAGCGGATCTAATTGTTATTGCCGCGTGTGGTGAGCGTGCGAATGAAGTAGTAGAATTGTTTAAAGAATTTCCCGAATTAGATGACCCCCGTACAGGAAGAAAACTTATTGAAAGGACAACAATTGTCTGCAACACTTCTAATATGCCAGTTGCTGCAAGAGAAGCTTCAGTTTATACTGCAATGACGATTTGTGAATATTATCGTTCTATGGGATTAAAAATATTACTTCTTGCAGATTCTACATCACGTTGGGCACAGGCATTAAGGGAAATGTCGAATAGAATGGAGGAACTACCTGGTCCCGATGCCTTCCCTATGGACTTACCTGCAATTATCTCGAATTTCTATGCTCGTGCAGGTTTTGTAACTTTAAATAACGGTCAGGGTGCTTCAATTACGTTTATCGGGACTGTATCGCCTGCAGGAGGTAATTTGAAAGAACCTGTTACAGAATCAACAAAGAAAGCCGCACGTGCATTTTATGCATTATCACAAAACCGGGCTGATAGTAAAAGATATCCCGCAATTGACCCAATTGATAGTTATTCCAAATATCTCGAATATTCTGAAGTTGAAGAATATTTGACAAAAAATGTTTCGGAAAATTGGTTAGAACTTGTACTAAAAGCAAAAAATCTTTTACTACGTGGTAAAGAAGCTTATGAACAAATTAATATTCTTGGAGATGATGGTGTTCCTCTTGAATATCACGAAAGATATTGGAGATCGGAAGTAATTGATTTTGTGATATTGCAACAAGACGCATTCGATGAAGTAGACCAATCTACACCAATGAAACGACAAAAGTATATGCTCGAGAAAGTATTATCAATAACAGATATGAAATTCAATTTTGACAATTTTGAAGATGTAGGTCTATACTTTAAACGAATAATAAATCAACTTAAGCAGATGAATTACTCTGTTTTCGATTCCGAAAATTTCAAAAAATACCAGAACGAATTAGAAAATGTTCTACAGGAAAGGAAGGTTGCATAATGGAAAAACAAGCATTTCAAAGAATTTATACACAAGTAGATAAAATTACTAAGGCAACTTGTTCTCTTTTTGCAAGCGATGTAGGTAATGAGGAATTAGCTCTTGTTGATGGAAGACTTGCTCAAGTAGTTATGATTGTAGGTGATAAAGTAACTCTACAAATTTTTTCCGGTACTGAGGGAATTCC
>JAFGID010000174.1 GCA_016929735.1 Ignavibacteriales bacterium
AATGTTTCTTATTCTTGGGATTTTGATACATTGATTTTTGTTAGGTAATGTATTAAAAATTTTTCTTTGAAAGTATATTCGGTTTTTTTAAATTTGTTTTATTTTTATTAGTGATAAACAAGAAAATGATATACTGAATAATTTTGTAGAATAACATTCTTTGTTAAATGAAATATTGAAGCAATAAGTTATTTATAAATTATGAATTATAAAAATTTTCAACTATTTGCAAAAGATTGTTATACTGAAACTACACGCAGTATAACATTCTATGAAACAAATGTTCGTGCAGTATAATTAATAGTTATGTACACTTTCAGAATTATCAAAAATAAATGGTGATAAATGGATATAAATCAAAAAATTAACTTAGCGCTTACTATTATTAATTCTCTCGTGTTTATAGTAATGGTTGTTACCCTAATTCTTCAATATAATGCTTATAAACAAAATCAGAAAAGTCTCAATAATTCACAGAGTGAATTAAGGGCAACAATTCTAGGTACAAAGTTACAATTGAATTCAATTTTGCTATCACAAAAACTTAAAGAATTAGATTTAATTGATAAAAACAGTAGCATCGAAAGCCAATCCAAATACAACAATGTCTTGAAGGAAATCGAAAAAATTAAAAATGAAATAGAATCAATAAAAAACAAATTATAGAGGTTTATAATGCCAGTTAGCCAATTAATTACAAATGATTTTAAAACTAACAACGTTCTTTCTGATGATTTTAATAATATTTATCGTTATTTATTTGCTATCTCATTTACAAAAATATCCTCTCTAGAGTCAGCACAAATTAAACGGGCAATAGCTGACTTATGTGTTAAAGAGCTTGTGTTAAAATTACAATCTCTTAATCTTTTTGGATTTGATAAAATTGAAGTTGGGAAGATAGAAGATTCTCCCGATCCAGTTATAATAACTTATGTGGATGATATATATGATTTTTCAATTAATGTTGGAAGTGACATATTCGGATTTCAAAATATTCTTCAACTTTACAAGACTTTCTGAAAACTTGCGACCTTTTCTACGATTTTATTCTTGAATTATATGAAAAGATTAAAATTTTCATAGAGGGAATAGGTGATAATATTTTATTTATACCACATAGAACTACACACGGCTTTTTATTTAAAATAGAAAATTTTAGATCAAGAGTAAAACGAGAAAATAAAGCTATCTCCAACTATGAATTAATGGAAAGAATTATTCCATCACTTAATATTTCCGATAGCCCCATCGGGAAGATGGAATATTCAACCAGAGGAAGGACAGATATCAAAATGAGTGGCTTACTAATCGTTGACAACATTAAATGGTCATCTTGGATAACAATTGAAGCTCCTGGTAATAGAAATTATTCTACAATGGAACTAGATTTTTCATTCATTAATGAAGTAAATGAATTGCCAGATGGGACTCGTGAGCCTTTTAATTCGGAATCTATCCCTAGATGGAGAAGTGTATTTTTAAACTTATTAAAAGAAAAAACATTCAAAGGATTTTTACAAAATTGGTTAAACGATATTTCTTTTGATAGCGTGAGAAAATAATATTTTTAAAATACAAGAAATAGCACGCTCAATTTAATAGAAAACGTGTAAATAACCAGCCAATCAACCCGACCGCCTTTTCGCACTCGGGTTTTCTAAAATTCTTGGGTTGGTTTTTCCGTTTTAAGTTTTTTGTTCAAAGTAGTTCTATTAATTAACATTGTTGCAAACTGCACTTGCAAAGAAAGATATGTACAGTTTGCTAAATCATTGGCTTTGTCGTTTTAATCTGCATTGCTGTTCTGGGCGGCGGGTTATCGGCAACGTCGTAATGTTGCAATACAAATGAGTCAAGTAAAAACATATGAGATTTCTTTGCCTTTAAATGAAAAGGATTACAATTTTCTAAAAGATTATATAGATAATCCTGAAGTCGAGATTAGTGATGAAATTAGAAAAGCTTTTTATCAATTTAAATCTCATAGTTCTGAAGCAGATGAAAATATCATCTTAGATAAAAATGATTATTCAAAATTTATAGATAAGTTAAAAGAGAAAAAATTTATTGAACAATTTGAAAACGGATTTGGAGATTTTAATACTAATAAATTCTATATAAAATTGGAAAAGTCTTTAAGGGAAGAAAATATTTTATTCGATAGGAATTATGATACCTCTAAAAAACAAACCAAAGTGATTGATGATTTAGTTGCTAAAATTCTCATAAAATATTTTAAAGATGATAGCCCACGATGGCTTATTCGAGCATATATTGTTGGTAGAGCAATTTATTATGAAGGTAAGTATAAACCACACAAAACCCCAATTAAAGAGATTCCACTTTCAGATGAAGCGAAAAGAATTACCAAAGAATATAGTTTACCTTTAGAAGTAGCCAAAAGAATAGATGTAGCTTTAGATTACTCTAATACTACAATAAAATGTCTAACGAAAGAACAATTAAAAAAACTTAGAAAAATTATCATTGTTGATGATTTAATAAAAAACAAACCAGTTTATTAACTTGTTGATAAAATTTATGAATTTTTACCGAACGATGATGTTTTCTTATTAAATATAGATTGGCAATCAGTTTTACGTAACGAATTAAATTTTATCGCTAACAAAGCAAGATTAGAATTAAAACCATCCAATAGCTATGTAGTTTGTATGAGTTTTAAAGGTTGTTGTGATAATTGCTCAAAAGATATTGCAGGAAAGGTATTCAAAATTTCAGAAGCACCACAAATACCATATGAAAAATGCTCTGCTGAAATATGCTTGTGTAATTTATTACCATTCAATCCTGAATATCAATATGTTTTACCAGATGGTCAAATAAAATTAAAAGTTGAAAATGAAAAAGAATGGAAGTTGTGGTATCTAAAAAATATTGCACTAGAAAATGCAAAATAACAAGTATCTCAACCCCTCCTCCTTTTCGCATTTGGCATTGTTGTAATTATTTGCTTTGTTCTTCCGTGTAATGTTTCTTATTCAAAGTAGTTCTGTTAAATAAAAATTTCAATAATTAAAAAGTTGTTGGTATGGTTGGGCACTCTTGTTCTGGGACGCCACTTATCAGCAACGTCGTTATACATTTTCAAATAGATGTTTCCTATTGCAAATATAAATTTTTACTTAAATGAGATTATTCATAAAGATAATCTCAAGATATATTGTTCTATAAAGAACTCTCTTTCGGAAAACATTGAAAAAGAATTTTCCCAAACAGAAATCTACGAAGGGATTCGAATAACTTATTACAGTCATATTAAAGATGAAATTGGAATAATAATATTTATAAAATTTGTTGGCATCTATCAGACTGAAGTTAATTATAGTTTTATTTATGAAACAATTACGAATATTATAGAATCATTTAAAAATAATATCTTACACGAAATTGAGTATAATATTCCCTGTTGTGTAACTGTAAAAGACGCAGAAATAATAAGTAAAAATGAAATCATATTGCATCTTGAAAAGTATTATTCGAGAATATTAGAGAAACAAAAAGACAAGCTTTATGATATCGATATAAATGTTGAACAAATAATTAGTAACACAACAAAAAATATTAAAGAAAATGAGTATTTCTTGAAATGTCACAGAACAACAAAATTTCACGATATTGATATTAAACTATGGGAAACGCGGAGAGCATTAGTTTGTGGTCTTTCTTTGACTGCGATAGTAATGTTAGGAGTAACTCTTGAGGAATGTTGTAAAACGGTATTAAAAAATGATTATGAACACAAAATACGCTTAACCCAAAACGGTGCTGATCTGAAATTACTAAGCGAAGCTAGTCTGAAAGCCGAGGAGAAATATGGGGATTTTCAACTTTATCATCTAATAGTAGCTTTGCAAAATGAGAAGTATATTAATGATGAAGAACGCAGCCATCTTTTACATATTAAGGATTATATAAGAAACGCTTTTATACACTCTGATAAATCCAAAATTTTTGATAAAAATAGAACAAGTAAAGTTTCTGCTTTTAAATTAGAGGATAATAAAATCAAATATGTAGAAACTCAAGAATTGTCAATGCTTCAAATGAGTTTTGCACAAGGTGTGATGCAAAAAAAATTAGCTGACGAAAATGGTAAGATTATATTCTATGAAATTGAAGAATACATTTATGAAATATCAAATAGATTTTGGATTAAATGGAAAGAAAATGTATAACCAGTTTTCCAAGCCGACCACTTTAAACGTAGCGGCATTTATGTGGTTATAATGTTTAGTTGCAAAAGTTAGTTGCTTTATGAATGTAGTGAACAAAATAAATTTATAAATAATTATTTGCGTTGGCTTTTCAAAGCTGCATTGCTGTGTTGGGCGGCGGCTTAAAAACAACGTCGTTATGTTTCTAAAATATGAATGAACCTTGGTACATAAAAGAAGCTTTAAATTATCGTAAAAACCGATATATGGATCATTTATCTAAAGATGATTTATTTATTCGAGCAAAAGATATTTTAATTAATTGTATCGAAATTAATAAGGATGGCAAAATATCGGCTGATTTGAGTGATGATTATGGACAATTTTTCTGGGTACGTTGGACCCATATTATTGAAGAATATAAACTGAGATATGGTTCATTTAGACCTATGTTCGATGGGCAAAATAGTGAAGGATTAAATATTCCTAAGAACTTTCCATTGATTAACAGAGCAAACGCTAAAATTAATAATGTTAAGAAAAATTCTAATCCGACACTTTATAAGTATGGGGATCTTAAATATCTCAAGCAGTATTTGAAAAATGGTAATATTAGAATATCTCCAGCGTCATCTTATAAAGACCCGTCTCTAAATCACGCGATGAATGATGATGAATTGAATTTTATTTCTCAAAATCATCCGTCAAAACTCAAAATGGAAGTTTTTGATAAATTCGGCAATTCTAAAGGTTTCGCCAAACCAATAGAAGGCAAACTTACTTTTACATCTACTACTGATTATTATGTTTTTTGTGTGTCAACAGTTCTATCTCCAAGACTATTTGTTGACTTCAACAATGCTAATGGTTGTCTAATAATAAAAAATACAACTATCTTTTTGAAGAAGTTATTAGAAGATTTTTTAGATAATAACAAAAATTATTTTGGGGAAATTGGAGAAGTAAAATATGTTGATCCTATCTTTGCCAACTATAAAGAATACGACCAATTTTATTCAAAACATTTTAGATATGCTTATCAAAGAGAATTGCGAATATGCTTCATACCTGATAAAGATATTAAACAACTAGAGAAGAAAGAATTGCAATTAGGAAATTTAGAAGATTGTTGTGAATTGATTGAAATCGAAGAAACATAACCAGCCAATCAACCCGACTGGCTTTTCGCATTTGGAATTTTCTCAATTTTATTATAACTTATAACTCTCAAACAACCATCACCGCAAATCTAACAAGCACAGCAAGAACAGCCGCAAGTACTGTATTTAAGACCGTAATTAAAATTGCATATTTAAGATTAAGTTCTTTTATCATTGTAGCGATTGTTGCTAAGCAAGGAATGTAGAATGTAACAAATATTGTAAAACTGAAAATTTGCGCAACGCTTAATACTGATGGAACATCCTGCGTTCCGATAGCTGAAAATAATAAGAGCAGAGCGAGTTCTTTTCGCAAGATACCAAATAATAAAACGATTCCAATCTCTTTTGGTAATCCAAGTACAACCGAAGTAAAAGGTGCAAGGAAGGAATTAATACCATCAATCCAATCAAAATATTTAACCAATTCGAGAATAACACTTCCGACAACCAACAGGGGCAGAGCAATTAAAATAAATTCCTTCAAGCGAAACCATATTTTTACAAGAATCGCTTTTAAACTTGGTAATTGATATTTAGGCATTTCAAGAATTAAACCCGGACTTACTTCTGGATTTATTTTTGATAATATTTTTCCGACTATGCCAACAATAATAATATTGAAAACGTAGATAAGAATTGCTGCTTCTACTGAAATGAAAAATGCAATCAGACCAAGAATAATAACCATCTTTGCAGAACAAGGTATCAATGTAGTCATTACGATGGTTATAAATTTATCTCTTGGCGACTTCAGTATTCTTGCAGCAAGAATACCCGGCACAGTGCAGCCATAACCGAAGATCAATGGAACAATTGAAAGACCGTGAAGTCCTAATTTATGCATTAAGTTATCAGCTAAATATGCAATCCTAGCCAAGTATCCGCTGTCTTCTAAAAACGAAAGAATTAAGAAAAATGGAATCAAATAAGGAATAACAATTCCAATCGCTCCACCAATTCCGATAATAATTCCATTAAGTATATGATAGGCTGCGGTATTTTCGCCGAACTCTAATCTTAACATATCAGATAGATTAGTAAGATTATCAACAAAGAAAGGTTCGATTAAATTTCCAATTCCAAAAATGATAAACACAATTAGATATAAAAATAAACCCATTGTCAGATATCCAAAGAGTGGATGCATAAATACCGCGTCCAACTTATCGCGAAAGTCTCGTTTAACTGGTTTGCCAATTTCTGTAACTTTCTCGAATATATCAAATGACATTTTATGACGTACTTCTGAAATGATAACATCTGATGAATTGTTCTGTGTCTTTTCGATCGTGGAAATTATTTTATTTATTTTATCAAGATTTTTCTTATCCAATCTTTTTGAAATTTTTTCAATGAAATATGAATTTTTTTCAATAAGTTTTATTGCTTCGAAACGATGACTCTTGTCAATCTTTCCGTTTGATGTTCCCAATATTTCTGTAATATTTTCAATTAAATCTTGGACATTGTTATCTTTAATTACTTTCGGTGCAATATTCACCTTTCCAACCTTATATGCCATATCAAATAAATCATAAATTCCCTTTCCCCTGTTACCTACAGTTTCTACAACAGGAACTCCCAAAATATCTGACAATTTATCTGAATAAATTTTTACTCCTTTTCTGTGAGCTTCATCAATCATATTCAGACATACCACCATCGGTAAATTTAATTCCATCAGTTGAAGAGTTAATTCCAAGCTTCGTGTAAGGATTGAAGAATCAATTATGTTGATAATGACCCTTTCAGAATTTTCTTTCATCAAATATTTGATTGCTAATAATTCTGCTTGATCAGTTGGATTAAGATGATATGTCCCCGGAAGATCTATGACATCAATTTTTTCATTTCCCTGACAAATTGTACCCTTACTATATTTAACAGTAACACCTGGAAAATTTGACGAGAGGGATTTATATCCAACTATAGAATTGAAGATTGTACTTTTTCCGCAGTTAGGTTGCCCGACAAGAATAAATTCCATTATACTTTTTCAGCTAAGATTTTTTCTGATAAACGATATCCAATAGCAATATCTGAACCATCAACATTTAACAACATTGGTCCTCGTAAATTGGATTTTTTCTTAATTATTACCACAGACCCAACTCTAATTCCAAGACTAAGAAGATTCCGTATTGCTCCCTGTCCGGAATTTATTTTAATTATCTGTAATTTATCGTTTATATCAAATTTAGTTATTGGTTTAATATTTAAATCTGT
>JAFGID010000175.1 GCA_016929735.1 Ignavibacteriales bacterium
GAAAAAAATGTCCCCATGACGGTCATCGGATCGATTTTTCTTGGCGTGGCAGTCATTCGGGCAGCCATGCAGATATTGGGCGGCAGCTTCGCCGATCGGTTCAGTCGTCGGCAAATCATGCTCATTGCGGCGGTAGGACGCACCCTGGCTTTCCTGCTGTTAGCTCTCACCATTCTGGCAAATTTACCCCTGTTTTTCATTGGGATCGCTATTTTACTCGCTTTTGGATTTGGCTCCATGTTTATGCCGGCCGCCGATGCCTTGATCTCCGATGTCGTTGCTGCTAAAGACCGAATTGAAGCCTATGGTTTCCAACGAATGGGTTTTAATATTGGCTGGGCAATCGGACCCGCAATTGGGGGATATGTCGCTTCGCTGTCCTATCACTTTATTTTTCTGATCGCCGCATTTTTCTTTACCATTGCTATCATTGTCGTCTATCGGTTCATTCCCGATTCCCACACCAGTGATATGCGATCCCAATTCCGCTTCCAGGATTTAAAGCAATTGGTTAAAAACTATCATTTCATTTTTTATGGCATTCTCGTCATGCTGGTTTTTTCAATCATTGCCCAGACCATCACCACACTTTCCGTTTTCAGCATCGAAGTCGTG
The DNA here is from genome assembly GCA_016929735.1 of Ignavibacteriales bacterium. Lineage (GTDB taxonomy): Bacteria > Bacteroidota > Ignavibacteria > Ignavibacteriales > Melioribacteraceae > JAFGPR01. Next base: position 616 of record JAFGID010000175.1, read on the forward strand.
AAAATTTCCAAAATTCAATTGGGATATTTGTACACCATTAACGGCGCTGTAATTATCCTGTTTCAAATCCAGGGCATCCGATTGATAAAACGAATACCCCTGACCCGGGCATTGACATTGGGAGCAATCCTTTCGGCGCTGAGTTGCCTGGTTGTCGCTGCCAGTGAAAATTTCCTGATGCTGGCGATTGCCATTGTAATTATGACTTTTGGACAGATATTTTTTGTTCCTTCGGGAACAACCCTCGCCTCCAACTGGGCGCCCGAGTCTCAGAAAGGCACTTACCTGGGATTGTACGGCGTTTTTTTAGGATTTGGTCATTCCATCGGACCTTTTTATGGTGGTATTTTGGTAGATCATTTTCTTTCCCGACCATTTATTCTCTGGGGAACAATCACAGCAATTGGGTTGGCGGCAGCAGTTGGTTTGAGTCAGGTGAAGCGGTTTATTTCGGGTGAGATTAACCAGGAGTAGTTAAAATGTGAATTCTGTTGAGAAATATTAGCTATATCTTTTCTAAAACTACGAAAGAATTATGAGAGACAGTGTTTATTGATTGAATACTGCGTAAAAATGAAGGGATGTTACAGAAGTAGCGCTACGATATCCTGCACAGCCAGTAGAACTCATAACGTGAGTAGAACAAGAGTTAGAGAAAAATATGAAACCTGAATTTCAGTATGACCTAAGGCGTCAGCGTTAATTGCAATGTTATAACTGAATAAAAATTGGCTTACCTATTGATTACTATTGTTAATACTGAACCTTTAATTATATAAACCAATGAACTTAATTTTTATTTTATAATATATAGCATATTAATCACATGATAGAAACATCACACAAAGGGTGAAATCCCATTTGCATTTTAAAGACATTTCATTTTTTCTCAGCACTTTGCGTTAGTCAGGCTTATCGTTCAACAAATTATTGACAATCTTTTCATTTAGCTTTTAAAGCTAAAAAATTAATCATTTATTTCGATCAATTTAATACCTATTATACTATTATTGCTCATAATATAAGGAATTAAAGGTTGTTCAACAACTTTACTGCTATCGGAACTTGCATGCCGTAGAAACAATTCGTTCGTGGTAGAATGTCTAAAAATCATCCCTGTATGCTTGGCAAACAACCAATTTAACTTGCCAATAAATACAATAATCATTGGCTTATCAATACGATTAGCAATAGCTTCAAAATTTTCTGTGGGTATATAGAAGATTTCATAATCTATAATGTCTTTAACTTGAGGAATATTTATTTGCTTGTATGAATAAAACTTCGTTTTGCCTATCGTTCGAACTAATTTTTCTGTAAACATACCACCAATATTTGTTGTAACATCTTCAACACACCAGGAATTCCCCGGTATCCAGTCTGAAACAAAAAAATGATTACGTGTAAAATAAGATACGTTTCCTCCGCGGTAACGAATCCTATCCAAAATACTCAAATAATTATTCATATCTTTGCAAATCGCCAATCCTAAACTCTGTTCAACAACAGTAACACAATCAACAAATTCGTTATTAATGCGTAAATCTTTATCTATATAACCAGAGAGACCCTCACCCAGGGGATCATTTCTATATATTTTGCCCTTAAATTGTTCTTTAAATACTTTATCGAATATAGCAGATGGGTTACTGTTGTTCTGTTGAGGAAAGATTTTATTAATTTCGAGATTTGCTCCCAATGAGTCTTTCGAATTGATATATTCCTTTAAACAAACCTGAAGAATAATCCCATTACTCCCAACTATTAAAAACGAATTTCCGTCTATTGGGGCAATACCATATAAATTAGCATTCGATTGAATATGAGAAATTTTCCAGTTTAGTCCACAATTGATTGAAAAAGAAATTTTTCCAGAATCCCCAACTGCAATTATTATATTTTCCTGAATAAACAGATCTCGAATTGATATATCATGATTGCTGTTAGAATCTTGCCAGGATCTACCATAATTGTTTGTTAATAATAGAGTATTACAAGCGCCATAAATGGCTCCGTTCCCCATTTTATCAAATTTAATACCATATAAGTTATGTCGTTCGGTCAGATTATCCAAATTTTTATTTTGCCATGTTTCGCAATTATCATTGCTTATCAAAATGTAACCGGATTGACCAACAACAAAAATTATATTATTGTCAGTATAACTAACTCCGTAAAGTGTTAATCCAGGTTTATTATATTTAATATTCCAATTTTTCCCAGCATTTAAAGTATGCATTATAATTCCATCGCTACCAACAACTATTCCTTCAAAACTATTTTTAAAAAAACAGGAATGCAAATTATTGTCAACAAAAGTAGGGACGTTGTGCCATGAGTTACCACTATTATCTGTTTTATAAACACTGCCTGATGAGCCTACAATCCATCCGTTTTGGGAATCAGAAAAATGTATCGACTTAAACCAATGTTCCGATAATTCTTGTTGTCCAAACTTTGAAAAATCTATATTTATTGAATATAAATTATTGCCTTGGTCACCAATAGCTATAATTCTCTGATTCTCTTGTATACTAACGTCTCTAAACGTACCAAAAGATGTATTAATACTTTTGGGTCTTTCATTGAAAACAAAGATAATTGAAACTAATACAATTAATATAAAAATGATTTTAATTAGTTTATTAACAGATATTTTGGATTTTCGCATTAACACTCCATATTTATTTTCATATTATTCGTATTACATCCCTTCACGAGCCTTTTCTTGAAATTCTTTTGCACCTTGAGTTTCAGGAACTATCATACTTTTATCCTTGTTAACCTTCCAGGTAAATTCACCTTCAGAACGTCCTTTAAGTATATATGTTATTTTATATGTTCCTTCACCAAGCGAAATTACGTGGGGAGAATTTTCATGTTCTACGTTAGGGAACATCATTCGTAATGTGATTTGTGCAGTTTGGAGCAGGCTGCCAATACTTATTGATTCATTGCCATAGGATTTCAAATACGCAATATTCTCGTTGGCAGAAGCATATGTATGCGTACTCGTTATTGTATTATCAGACCTTCGATCCAAATTTTTACGGATGAAAGTGGTGATGTCCGTACTGTTTTTTAAATTATTGGATTCAAAAATCTTATTTGACGTAATATTTGTAGCTATATAATAGAGTTCATTATACTTAATATCCCAAAAATATCGTGTTTTCCATTTCGAATCATAAGCTTTAAATTGAACAAATCTTTCTTCATTGTAAAATTCAATTATTTGAAATTCATTTAATTCTGTATCCACTGAGAATTCCTGAATAGTTTTATTTACCTCGCCGCTCCTTCCTGTGTAAACAATTACTTTTTTGCCACTTTGTAAACTTTCTACATGCACAGTACTTTTCTCTGACTTTTGAGAAGAAGTTAATGATTCTAATGGGGTATTATCTATTATCTCAAGCCAATACTTTTCTCCTTTCAACGCTAATTTATTGAATGCTTCAAAAAATTCAATTAAATCGACAACTTTGCCATTGATTTTACTACATTCACTAAAATTGTAATAATCACCTATATTTATAATATCTTCTATACCTTCTGCTATGAGTCTTCCACTCTCGGCGCCTATTGGAGTCACTGTTAATTCAAAGCCTTTTTTAAATAATGTTTTTAATAGTTCTCGACCTTTATTATCATTAACACTTAAATAATCAGTACTTTTCAAAAAATTTTTCATTTTAATGGTCATTTCTGCATCAGGTGATAACTGATGTTTAAAAATGTATGCAACTTTACAAGTCATCTCATATATATCTTCAGTATTAAGCATCTTTTTAACCGGTGATGAATTGTTTTTATTTTCTTTATCTGTTGTATCACAACAATATGTTAATGCAGAAATAAATAAAATAGTAAGTATGATATTATTTAATTTCATTAAAGTAGCTCCTTCATTTGTACTCCAACATAATTAATAAAGCTATACATTTTCTTTATATTAAAAGAGTTGTTTATCTTTAAATAGCTTTGGTCTCTTATTAAATATTTTACCCTAACGTTTTGCATCAGTCGACGAAGGGCTTCAACGGACCGAACGTCTACAAATAATTAAAACTTTTGTTACAGCATGCAATTTAAAAAATTTAATAATATACTACTTTATTACAATCACTTTAATTAATTTATGTAAATATATTGCATCAAAGTTAAGATCAGTTGGCAAGGTACCATCTTTTTCAACATGAAATTCAATTCCTGGATAAGATAAATACCACGTATTTCCAGATTGAGAAGTAGTCCAATTTTTTTGACCATACTTATCAATTACTTCTTGTGCCCGACTTTCTCCAAGTTTTATTCCTCTTAAGGTTTCGCCTTGAAATGGGTATTCCAGACGAATACTAAATATTGTTTTAAAAGGATCTTTATACCCATAGAAAAAACTGATACCTAAATCGCTGTAATTCATTTCTACAGAATATTTATTGTGAATTATTTCCTCATATTCCTTACCAAAATTTTGTAATATTTCTTCTTTTGTCGATTGCCCAATAATTGCGCCTTTAATTCCTATGTGGTCTTCAATAATTTGATTAGGCATTTTAACTATTAGATTTCTATGAAAAAAGGATTTTACTGATATAAAAAACTGATTTATATTTTCGAAACCAGTGAAAAATACAAAAATTGTTACTAGTGCTGCTATTATTCCTATAATTCCCCAAATTTTCATTTGATTACCCTTAATTTGTAAGATATTACTTCTGCTCTAATTATTTTGCAGCCAAATTATTATATCAAAATTTTTATGAATTTCATTAGTCCTTTCTATATCAAATGTTTCGATATCAGATAGAATTGCTTTGATTTTTTTCGCAACATCGTAATCCTTTTCTGATTTATATCGAATTTTATTTCCATTGGTTGTACCGCTGTTCCGAGTCACACTAAACCCTGATTTTAAAAGTATATTATAAACTTTATCAGCGCTGATTTCTCTATTTAAACTATAATAAAGAAATACTCTAATCTGATTAGCTTTATGTACTTCAACTTCATTATTTAAAGGAGCAATATTTAAATTATTAAGCGCGCTCAGATGATCTTTTTCACTGGATTTGTTTTCCAAAATGAATTTATGCACACTTTTTGCAAGCTTTGTTGTCGGAATTACAGATTCTCTTCGATGTTCAACAATCCATACTAATTCTTCTTGTAATCCTGCTTTCCCTTTGAGGACATATCGTACAGTCGTTGTGTTATCTCTATTCGGATACCAATTAGGACCTTCCAGAGTACCATCCATTCCCTCGGCATAAGTGAGAAGTGAGATCATAAAGTCTTTACAGGAGTTCGTGTTGTTCGGATAAGAATAAAAATATTGCAAATCTTCTCTCGATTCACGTATAAGTTCTGGCATCAATTTTTGCACCATAATAGTGACTATCGTCGATACTTCATATTCAGGTGCTGATGGCATTGCTATTGTAAAAACAGCTAAAAAATAGTCAAACAAACTGATCGTTTGAGAATTTGAATATTTTATCTTTTCAAGTTCTTTATATGCGGCTTGATCGTTAGATTGAGACCAATTTCCCTCATACATTTCATAACTCTTTTTAAAATAAGGGAACGCTTCATTCAAATAATCGATAGGTTCCATTCTTGGATCATGACCGGATAATATAATAGAAGATCCATAAGCTCTATACAAAAGAGACACTTCCCTTGCTAATTCCTCCTTACAATTCGGATGCTCATGAATATAATCAATTAATTCTTTAAAATTCTTTTTATCAGAATTAACGTTTGAAACAGGATTATAACGATACTGCCCCACGGCAGTGAGCACTTTACTTTCAAATCTGTTTTTTTCTTCAATTGAAAGGGTGCAATTGCTGAAGGAATGAATATTTTTTTCCAAAGACCAGGGATGTCCCCATGATTGGAAAGACGCTTTTATTTCATCAATTGCCAAAGCTTTTGCTACCCCGGCACCTGTATCAATTATCACCATACCTATAATACCTTTATCACAGATTAGCGGGGCACCTGAAGTTCCTGGTTTTATACTATTGATTTCGACCTCAATTATTGAATTAGCGTTAGGTCTTGAACTGTTTATATATCCTGGATCAAATGGCACCCACCACCTTAATTCTCGTCCAATAAACCATACGTCAACACCGGTTAAAGATTTATTTAGAGAAGCCATACAATCCGGCTGCCATTTTAATTCAACAGGTTTGTCAATCTTTATAACTGCGATGTCTCGCGGGGCTGCTTGATGACTACTCAATAATTTCCCTGTATAGGTTTTGATATTTCCATTGATATAAAATGAGACTTCAGGTTCTTGTGAAATATCACTATTCATATTGTCTCTTACATTATGGTTTGCCGTCACAATATAAAGCGAATTATATTGCTCCGCAACTATAAAACCGAAACCCTTTTTTAAACCTTCAATCCTTACAACGTTGGAAAGTAATTTTTGACTTAAGTCATATCCTGTGAAATCCTGAGATATTTGAGCTGAAATATTCTTTCCGCTTAAGCAAATGACGCATGTGAGAGTTAGAAGAAAAAACATATCAACAATAAACGCATTAATTTTTGAATTCATATCTTTTCCTTATAATTTTAATAAAAGACTTTTAATTCCCCCTAATGCACTCATTATAAAAATTAAGCCACTCCAAAATAGCACCAGCGAATGATTATGGTACAAATATTTTAACAACGATGGTTTCATATTTTTTTCAAATCCCCTATGACCAACTGACAACTTTTTTACCTTTCCTTCAAAAAAGACACTGAGTCCATTTTCATACTTAATTTCCAAACTTTTTATTTCCTTAAGCTCCAAATCGATATATTCATTTTGTTGAATTGAAATGTTTAAAGGTGTGTCATAAACGATGATATTTCCATGAGTAATTGTTGAAGTGAATAAATTGTTCTTGTCAGTTGAATTAATTGGTTGTAAAAAATTCAAATTTCGTATTTTTAAATTATCTAAGTTAAATTTTTCGGGATTCCTAAGTCTTAATTGCGTTACATTCTTAACAATATTATCAGAAATAATTTTGATATACTCAGGTATGTTAAAACTTTTCTTAATTAGTTTATCTTTTAGGCCAATTATGGATGCATAACTATCACCTAACATTGAAATTTCACCTTCAAGACGATTATTTAAAAACATGAATTCCACATTACCTGATTTTGAAGTTAATATAATTGTACCATCTTTTTCAAAATTCAACTTTTCCAGATAAACTTTATCAGCTTTAATTTCCAGATCAAAATCATTTCTATTGTTAACAAAATTTATATCTAACTCTGGAGAAATTATAGCAGATAAATTTTTTGCAATTACATTATTTGAGACGATATTTTCAGACAATCTCAATTCTTCTGATAAATCAAGCGTTACACTATTACATGTGGTCTGCAGGGATATAGAAATATTCGTCTTTTTAACCAATGCAAGAATGGAAATAACTATAAATGACAATAGGAATATAAATAATGTAATAGTCGAATTTTTAACAATAATAAAATTTGAATTTTCTAAGATTTTTGTTGAGGTATCTATCCATCGCAAATCAGAAATTAGCTCATGATCATCTTCCAGATTGTCTTCCTTATCAATTTTTGACGCAACATGACTTATCTTTTGAGCACATTTTTTTGCTAATCGATTTCGCAATTTTATTTTTTCAATCATTTATTTATCCAGTTTGTATAATATATCTTTTTATTCCCAACCATCCAATTTCTGGTGATCTTGCCCTAATTTCCACACATATTCTCCCTTTGATTTCTACGGGGATTCTGATTTCAATAGGAGTTCCAGCATATTGCCAGCTTATAACCGGTTGCCAGCCTTCAAATGAAGCTTTTATTTGTTTTTTTTCTATTTTCGCATATCGATAAACTAAGCTATCTAAATCAACTTCCGTCCGAATTATCATTATGATTTCTTGAGTAGGTAAAATATTCTCTTGATAATTTTGAAGGACAGTTAGAGGAACATAAACAAGCTGTGTGTTGTCTTCATACCATCCGCATATCCCAATTCTATCAGATGTTAACTTTGCATCATAAAGTACATCTTTTAAAGGCCATTTTAATTTGTCTCTATAAGACAAATTACTATCCATTTGATAATATATCCTCGAATGGATAGCCTTAGCCCTTATATGTAATGTTTGATTAACAGGAACTACCGGAAAAACAGTTAATTCAATATTAGGTTTACATTCATATTTAATGGGATTAATCGTCAATGAAACGAGGTCTAGGTCATTCCCAACTCGTGCTTCATAAAATCCTTCACATCTGTTACCACGATCTTTATATCCTAAATAATCGTTAGTCGGCATAATTGAATGATTACAGTATGAAATATTTTGTGCAGCTATTATGGGATGATAAAATAAACAACTTATAGCTATTAAAAAACAAATTATTGATTTATGCATAATATAATCCTATTATTAATGAATAAACTATGAAGCTTTTGCTAGTTCTTTAACTGTATTTTAATTCACGGTGTTTTAAAATATTACAGCAGTTGCAGCTGTTATTTTTAACGAAACGTTATAGCCTAGTTTATATTGCTCAAAAAATATTCTTGAGTTTATGTAATCAATTGTTATTATATAGATTATAAAAAACAAAGGGGAAAAAATATGCTCAAAACTGCCATCAGAATAAGCATTAAAAATAACATAACGAACTAATCTCACAAAATAGAGTTAATAAAACTTCCAACTCATTCACGGCGGTTTTGGTTTCGGTTTAATGGAATTAATTCTAAAAAATCGTCAGAAGTCACTTTGACTGAATTGTGTGATCGACTGAGTAAATTGTTTATGATTATTGATCGAAAGCTTTGAAAAGATACTAAACAATTTATCACCTCTTTTAATAGAATTAAATTTATTCTTTAATACTTGATTGTTTAGCTCAATGACTCAATACGCTGCGTTCCAAATATGTGTGGTTATATAATAAAAATAAATCAGAAAGTCAACATTTTTTTTATTTGTTTATTATTTTGCAGTGTTTTCTTCGGCAGGAGTGATACACAAAATTATGTTAAACAAATCCGATAATGTAATCAACTAACGAATTAAGGAACAATAATAAAATAATCACAATGTTTGGGTTGGAATATTCGAAAATGACGATGATCGACAGTCAGGATACGTTGAATATTCAGTCGCTCTGCAATTGCTACAATAGCACAGTCTACAAAATCAACCTGACTATCCGCATATTTCTCTAAAATTTCAGCAGCTCGTGGCAAATCGTTCAGATTAAAATGTTCGATTATTAACTCGCCCCTGTGAAGTGAATTCAGAAAATCGATCAAAACAGAATAACCAAGTTCTTTCAATACCATATAAGCAAGCTCAGGTAGAACAACATCGGGTAAAATCGGAGCCGATTCTGCTAATAAAGCCTCTGAACAAGATTTGTGCATTTCATCGTCTGCATCTAAAACAGCCAATAAAAAGCCAGTATCTAATAATCCACTCATTCTGATAAGCTCCATCCCTCTCGTCGATTTGCAGCTTTCTTCAGTGTCGTTTCGACTTGTGTCGAAATATGTCCTTTACCACTATGACCAATTCCAATAAAGGAATATTTCTTTGACCTGGGAATTTGGAGCTGTAAGTAGTTTAGCAATGCCTCTTTTACCAGGGCTTCCGTTGTCATCAGCTTATTTTTAGCAATTTGCTTTACAGCCTTAACGATTTCTTCCTCAGCATGTATTGTAATTGTGGTCATAACACTACCTCAATTTAAACAACTTTTTTGTCAGTAATATAATACCATTTTTCATCAAAAATGTCAAGCTGAATTATATGAATTTTCAAGACGAATTGCATCGAGCCTATCTTTTTCTCTGCCAGCCGCTTTCTTATTAATTATAAGCTTGGGCTTGGATATTA